>JAQICO010000046.1 GCA_027858495.1 Spirochaetaceae bacterium | reverse complement strand
ATTTAAATCATCCAGGGCATTTTCATTTCTTAATAACAATTGATTAGAGCTTCCTGAAATAAAATACAAATGTGCTTGATGAAGAGGATTTAGATTCATTTTTTGTAATATGATGCTAGAACGTTCCAATGATTGAAGGGGATCACAGTTAAAGCGGCTCAGGAGAAGTTCTATTTCTTGATTATCAGGCGTTGCCTTCATACTCTTATTACCATAAATGATAAAAATGCACAGAGCAATAAAAAAAAACATCAATAATGTTGTTTTTTTGAGGATTTTGAATAAAGATTATTAATATGTATTTATACTCTATAGGGAGTTATTAAGGAGAAAGATATGAGAAAGATTCTAATTTTATTTATGCTACTTTCATTGGTTATTGTAGGTTGTTCTTCTGGGCCAGAGGTTTCCAGACTAAGTAGCGATACATCCATGGATCTCAGTGGAAGATGGAATGATACAGATGCGTCTATGACTGCGGAATTTATGATTGAGAGCATGCTGTCCGGTGGTTGGTTAAATCGCTTTGTCGGTGATATGGGTACAGATCCTGTGGTTATTGTAGGTGCGATAAGAAACCGAAGCTCTGAGCATATTGAAACCGCTACCTTTGTTAAGGACATTGAAAGAGAACTGGTGAACAGCGGCAGAGTCATTTTTGTTGCCAGTTCACAGGAACGTGAAGAATTAAGAGATGAAAGAGTTGATCAACAGGGTAATGCTACAGAAGATTCCATGGCTGCTTTAGCTGCAGAAACAGGAGCTAATTTTATGCTGCAAGGCGTAATAACCTCGCAGGAAGACGCTGTTGATGGACAAAAAATGGTTTTATATAAGGTGGATATGGAGCTGATTAATATTGAAAATAACCAGAAAGTCTGGATTGACGGTAAGGAAATTAAAAAGTTTATTGAACGTTCCAGAAATAGCTGGTAAGGGGAATAACAATGAAAAATCTGTCCCGAAATATTATCATGGCGATGTTGGTCGCCCTGCTACTCTTTTCCTGTGCGAGCACAAAAACCAATCAGGACCAATATATTGAAACAGAGGGCTTTGTAGCTCAGAGAGATTTTGCAAGTGCTGCTGCGGTTATTGAGGCTGCTAAAACAGATAGCTATAAAGAGAAAGATCGCGTTCTTTATTATTTGGATATTGGTATGCTCTATCATTATGCTGGTGAATACGCTATGAGTAATGAAGCTTAAACCCAAGCGGAATATGCCATTGAAGAATTATTTACCAATAGTGTTTCCAAGGGGATAGGGTCCGGTCTTCTTAATGATAACGCCTTGGATTATTCCGGTGAGGATTATGAAGATATCTATCTGAATATTTTCAAAGCATTAAATTACATTGCCTTGGATGATATAGAGTCAGCCCAGGTGGAACTCCGCAGAATCGATAATAAGCTAAAAATGCTGGAAGACAAATATCAGCAAGAGGTTGAGGCTTTTAATAATTCGGGAGAAGAAACCCAGGTTCAACTCGGTGCTGATGAAAATCAATTCCATAATGATGCACTGGCTAGATTGCTGGGACTGCTTATGTACCGCTATGAAGGTTCTTTAGACGATGCGCGGATCGACGGGGAAAAGATAGACGAAGCCTTTTTCCTACAGTCCCATTTGTATGACTTTCCTCAGCCTCCAATGCCCAATCTCGATCCTCAGAAGGTTCCGGTGAATTTTGTTATTTTTACAGGCAGATCACCCAATAAGGTTGCTGAGACCTATTATATAGATTCTAACAATGATGTTGTCTATTTTACAATGGTCGAACAGGATGGAGAGGATTATCTAAAAAACATTGCAGGGATTGAAGATATGTATGTACCTGGAGTCGCTCCTGGGTTCCATATGAAAATTCAATTTCCTCGACTTTTCCTAAGAGGGAGTGAGGTAACTGAGGTTAAAATAGCCATCGATGATCAACGATACGAAGTTAATCTGATTGAAGATATGGAAAGAATTGCCCAAGAGACATTTTTACTGGAACAACCCCTTATCGTGGCAAAAACAGTAACTCGTGCAATTATTAAAGGTATCTCAAAAGAAGTTGCCCAGGATGCAGGTGGTGATGTAATAGAAGATCAAGTTGGCGGTCTTGGAGGATTGTTACTGGGTGTAGCCTTTGATGTTGCTACAGATGTAGCCGTGGATGCTACTGAAAATGCAGATTTACGAATTTCACAGTTTTTTCCTGCCTATGCACATACTGCTGAGATAGAGCTTGAACCGGGCAGTTACGAAATTCGTGTAGAATATTATGGAAGAAATGGTTTGATCTATGCAGATGAATTGGGTGTTCAGGAAATATCTTCCGATGAATTTAATCTTTTTGAGTCTTTTCATATGGCATCGGTCGACCAGGTAGTTTTGGGTTCTCAAGGTAAGAAGTAATTATATGTTTAGAAACGGTTTACCTGTTATTTATATTAGGAGAAAAGCATGAAGAGTAAAATATTTTGTTTTGTACTGTTGTTGGTCTTGTTGTTCAGCACCTGTGCCTCAGGACCTGAAAGCAGCGGTTCAAATAATTCGAATAGGCCGGTTTGGATGGATGATCTAAATTCGACTTATCCAGATGATCAATATTTAGTGGTAATTGGTGAAGGGGATTCTTTGCAGAAGGCTAAGGCTGATGCAGCTTCTTCTGTTTCTATGATTTTTCAGAATAAGGTGAGTGTTGATTCAACCATGGAAAGCCGTTTTGAAGAATTAATGTCCGGTGGAGTTTTACAATCTGTAAGTGAATCAACTTCAATTTCCGAATCGATTGGCCAAGAGTCAAATCAGGAATTAACCAATATGAAATTTGGTGAATCCTGGGTGGACAATATGGGAAAAACCTACGTGATTGGTTATATGGACCGTATGGAAACCGGTCAAATTTACAAGGTACGGATTGAGGATCAGGCAAAAATCGTCGCTCATCTGATTGGAAGAGCAGCAAATCAGGATACCTACCTGGGTAGTTATGCCTTTTTGGATGCAGCCTTTGCTGTAGCCATGGGTAATGAAGTATTCATTCAGCAATTGGATATTATTAGTCCAGACATTAAGAGAACCATACATTTAGGGTATAATTTGGGTGATCTTAAGGCTTCAAGAGCCGATAGGGCTGCTGCAATGTCCTTCGCTATCAATGTTGATGGTGATGTTAATAACCGGGTGATTCCTATAATCAATACAGTAATTACAGGTCTAGGTTTTCCTCTTTCCAGCGATGGGGTGATGCAGGTAAATGGAGATTTCACCATGGACAAAGTGGATAGAGGAAATGATTTTGTTAACTTTAAATGGTACCTCTTTCTTGATTTGATCGATGATCGGGGAATGCCTGTACTCTCCTTTGAGGGAGATTTTATTTCAGCTGGTATGACGGAATCAGCGGCTATTTCCAGGACTTATAAAGATGTAGAAGAGGAAATTCAGCGTCAATTCCGAAGAGAATTAAATAATTATTTTAACAGCTTTATAGAAAAATAATAAAAAGTATTATTTTAAAAAGTTGTACTTAAGGCTGCCTCATAGCTAATGGGGCAGCCTTTCTTATTTATTTACCCCATTGGTAACCTTTGTTACCGAACTATTTCACCTTGTACTTTAAGCTTCAGAATATACATAAAAACAATGTAATTCCAAGGAGGAACAATATGGAAATGTTTTGTTATCAATGTCAGGAAGCTGCCAAGGGTACCGGCTGTAATGTCAGTGGGGTATGCGGAAAGAAACCGGAAACAGCAGGTTATCAGGATCTATTGCTATTTACGTTGAAGGGTATTTCGCTTTTAGCGTTGCAGGTTGAAGATAAAGAAATAATAAATCAAACAGCGAAATTTGTAAGCCAAGGATTGTTTGCAACAATAACCAATGCAAACTTTGATGATCATAAAATAAAATTGTTAATTTCACGGGCATTAAATATTCGAGAGTCCCTAATAACTAAAGGCGCTTCTTCCGATCATAGGGCTGCAACCTGGCAGGATGAGGAGGAAAATTGGTTAAATTTATATTCTTTGGTTGGTGTTCTTTCTGAGAAAAATGAGGATGTAAGATCCCTAAAGGAATTAATCCTTTATGGTCTTAAGGGCATAGCCGCCTATGCAGACCATGCTCAAGTTTTGGGTTATGAAGATGAAAGTCTTTGGGGCTTTATCCTACAGACAATGGCGGTACTTCTAGAAGATAAAGATGTAGATGAATTAGTTGCTTTGACATTAAGAACAGGAGAGAACGCAGTCGCAACCATGGCTCTATTGGATAAAGCAAATACAGAAACCTATGGAAGTCCTGAAATTACCCAGGTAAATATTTCCGTGGGTTCAAATCCCGGGATACTTATTTCGGGACATGATCTAAAGGATATGGAAACATTATTGAAGCAGACCCAGGGAACCGGAGTAGATGTCTATACACATTCTGAAATGCTCCCGGCTAATTATTATCCTAAGTTTAAAAAATATTCTCATTTTGTAGGAAACTACGGTAATGCATGGTGGAAACAAGATAAAGAATTTGCAAGTTTTAACGGTCCTATCCTTATGACCACCAACTGTATCGTTCCTGTACGTCCAGCGTATAAGGATCGAATTTATACAACCGGTATGGCAGGATTTCCCGATGTGCCACATATTGACGAAAAAGATGGAGCCAAGGATTTTTCAAAAATCATAGAACAAGCAAAAAAGTGCAAGGCTCCAGTGGAATTGGAAAAGGGAAGTATTGTTGGAGGATTTGCCCACGATCAGGTTTTAGCGTTGGCTGATAAGGTGGTTGATGCGGTAAAACAGGGAGCCATTAAACGTTTTGTTGTTATGGCCGGCTGTGACGGCAGGCAGAAAGGGCGTTCTTATTTTACCGATGTTGCTGAAACTCTACCGGAGGATACCATTATTCTTACAGCTGGTTGCGCTAAATACCGTTACAACAAACTTAACCTAGGTGATATCGGCGGTATACCAAGAGTGTTGGATGCTGGACAGTGTAATGATTCCTACTCTTTAGTTGTCATTGCTTTAAAGTTGAAGGAGGTTTTTGAATTGGATGATATTAATGACCTTCCTATTTCCTTTGATATAGCCTGGTATGAACAAAAGGCTGTAGCTGTATTACTGGCGTTGCTTTCTTTAGGAGTTAAGGGGATTCGATTGGGTCCAACATTACCGGCTTTTTTATCTCCTAATGTGGTGAATGTATTAGTTGAAAATTTCAATATTAAACCTATTTCTAGCGCAGAAGAGGATGTAAAAGCTATTATGGTTGGGGCATAAAATATAGCGTATATAATGTAAAACCCCAAAGGCCGGTCTATAATGGACCGGTTTTTTTCCTTTTCCTTAGGCCTTTCAATGATTACCTTATGGCTGTGAAGAAAAGCCATTTAAACCCATCATTTTATGACTCCTTTATTGCTCCTGACAATGAGTTTTCTCTGTCAGAACTGGCTGTAAAGTTAATGAAATCTAAAGAGATTACAATAAAGGATATAGAGGATATTAGGGATAAAATATATAAAGATAATAGATTCTTTTATGACAACGGATATTTTATTAAGAAAAGCCATTTTTTTTCTGAAGCAAAATTTAAAATAACTCTTACAGATAGGGAAATTGAAGAAGAAATGCTTATTCCTGGTCATCGCTGGCATCCCTTTGTCTCCAGAGAGCTCAAGCCATGGGATATTACCCTTTACGATTATCGAGGGGTTGAAATACCCAAAAAAGAAAGGGTCTTGGATTGGGAAAATTTAAAATGTTACCATCTGTTGCTTGGTGAAGAACAAATATTTTCTCAATGTCAGATAAAAACAAATCTGTTTGGACAATTCTTTGCAGAATTTCCTCATTATGATATAAGTTCACTGGTTGAAAAGATTAAGAAGCCCAAGATGTTATCCTGTAGAGTATTGGACTACGAAAAGGGACATATTCAAATTGAAAGAATTGAAGAAGGCCAACCCATCTCTCATGAATTTATCCAGCAGGTAGAAAATGCTTTTTTTAAGGTATTTGAGAAATTTGGACCCACCCTAGCACTTCCTGAACAGATAGAATGGGCCGTCTTTATGGGAGATTCTACGATCAAAGAATCTCCAAAACTTCCCCTGGCTTCGGTGATACATAAGAATCCAAAGTTGGGTTTATTTCGTATTGGCTTAACCACGTTGTTGTGGAGAAATGATGGTTCTTTAGAGTCCACTCTAATGAAAGAGAAATATTATGGTGAACCGAAATTAATGATCGATGAAGGTTTTGCCATGGCTAAGGAATTTTTAAGCCTTTTCAGCAGCAACAACCCTTTTGTGTCAGAGGCTTTGGGGCCATTGATTCAAATGACCCAAATTTATGGCAAACATTACCAGGGCTGTATCAAGTCTGTCAGTGAAAAATCTATGATCCCTCAAGGAAAAGAAACACAATTATTAATTACAATAACCCAATACAGTAAATGTCTTTTAAGCTATTTAAAGGATTTAAGTGACCATCCTCCATCTAAAGAAGCAAAAGAAATAGCCATGACTTTACTTCTGGAAACAGAAGGATTAATGGCAGGTGTTGAACCTTTCTTAAGAAACAGTGAAACCGAGGAACCTTAGACTTTAAAACCCTCTGTACGAACCCCCCAGCATCCTTTTTTTACCCAGAGTGTAATTTGAGTGAGTGATATTCCGTCATCGCTGGTCATGTTGGGTAACTCCTCAATATGAGCAATGTCAGAAAGTAAAAATTCTAGGAATAATTTTTTTTCACTTTCAGGGTCTGGGATAAGGATTATTTTACTTTTATCGTAGGGATGCCTTCGTGGATTGCCCTTATATTTTTTGCAGTCATTTTCTAGATCAACCTTATCAGAAAAGGGAACAAGGTTATGAAGGATTTCTGCTTCCAGTAGTTTTTTATCGTAATAATCTCTAATACTCATGATAACTCCAAGGTGAATTTTAAGTCTGCTTGTGCTGAAAAGCAAGGATATAAAGGAAATTCCATGGGACTTTCATCGTTGTGGTTAATCTAAAACAGAGAATTGATCTCTTCGATTGAGCCATTGTTTTGAATGTATTTTTCCAGGGGTTTTGAAATCTCTTTCATGTTGGCCATAAGGGCACCAGAAATTTTATTATCTTTAAAAAAGATCTTCAAATATTGATTGTTTTTATTAAAAAGAACTTTATTCTTTTGTTTTTCATCAATAATCCCTTGGGAAAAATAATTCTGATCAAATACCTCAGCCTTTAGGCGGAAATTTCGTGAATCCATGAATACATTAAGGCCGGTCATATTCTCAGCTGCAGTTTTACCCTGATATTCTGCACTATGCCATAATCCCCAGGGATAATCCTTTGGAAGTTCCAACACATCTCCAGCTCCGTAGATACTAGGAATAGCACTCTCCATTTGATTGCTCACTATCATGCCCTTATCCCCACATAATCCAAGAGAATGGAGTAGATCAACTCTTGGTACAATTCCTATGGAGGTTACAATAATATCTCCTTGGAGCTGTAAATTGTTTTGGGTGGTTAATCCATATCCCTGGGGTAATTTTTCAATTTTCTTGGGGGTCTCCAAGTAATATTGCAAAATATCCCTTTTTTCCATGATCTGCTGAAGTTCTTTTGATAGATGAGGATCCAGCCAGTGATTCATAGGATTGGCTCCTCGGGATAAAATCTTAACTTCTATACCAGCCTTATTAAATTGATCGGCCAGCTCAACTCCTTCAACTCCTCCACCAATTATCAGGGCTGATTTTGCATGGGCCATAACATGTTGTATGGATTTAAAATCCTGCAAATTCCTCAGATAGTGTACATATTCAGATCCTGTTATGGGCAGTTTTCTCGGAATCGCACCTGTAGCGATGAGCAACCTATCAAATGAGATAGTTCTATTATCTGCTAGCTTAAGGGACATCTCTTTTGGAAAGATCTCTGTTACTCTTTGTCCTCGCAGAAGAGTCAAGGATAAATCATTGTACCAGGAAGATTCCTGTAGTTGGAAGGGATTATCTGGTATAACCTCATTTAGATTTTTTGATAGTTTGGTCCGTTTGTATGGCCAATTGGATTCTTCAGAGATTATCATTATGCTTGCTGATTTATCTAATTGACGTAATCTTTCCGCAGCATTTAGCCCTGCCTGTGATGCTCCAATTATAATATAGTTGAAATAATCCTTCTGTATTGAATTAATCGTCTTCATAGAGCTCGTAAATTTCATCCCAAGCTTCGGGTTCATCTTGTCTTAATCTAAATATCAGTTCACACCAATAGAGCAGTAAGCTCAGTTGTTTTTCTTTATATTCCAAGATATTTTTATCTTCTGGTACTCCAAGATCAAGTAAAGCCTTTTGAGAAAGTTCTTTGATAGTATAGAATTCTTTAAGCCATTGAGAATGGTTCATTCTAATCAAACCTTCAACAGGAAAAAGCAAGGTGGGAGAGAAGTTCATTTCTTCCAGGCGACAGGCTGTGCGTTCAATATCCTTTAGGGGAGCGTCGGGTATTAAGGACTGGAAGGCAACTAAGATATTTGAGTAATTCTTATCCATGGAGAATCCTCCTAACGGGGGTTGCTTTATTACTTTGAACACCTTGGACATAGACCCCAGCCATAATAATGCATTTCCTGAAGTTGGAAACCCTCTGGCAACGATGGAATATTAACAGGTTCATCAAAGAATAGATCGTGCAATTCACCACAATTGGTGCATTTAAAGTGTCCATGAGTCGAGGTATCTCCATCGAATCGGGTTTCTCCTTCTTCAATGGTAATGGCTGATACCAGACCTCTGTCTGTAAATAGTTTCATGGTATTATATACTGTAGTTTTAGAAAAGGTAGGGATGACTGGGTGTAGATCCTGGTAAATAGTATCTACTGTTGGGTGGGTTTTATTATTTTTAAGGTATTTGAAGATTTGAACTCTTTGAAAGGATGGCCTTATAGCATGTTCTCTTAAAAAGCCCTCTATTTCGTTTAACTGATTCACTAAACACCTCCTAAAATGGAATATTTTGTAATGAAATCATAATAATATTTTAATGTATTTATCGGGTTTGGTCAATCGACGTTTTTTTAGGTTAAAAAAAAGTGTTCTCCATAAAAGTAACTAATTATACCAGATTATGAACGATAGTCGGCATTTTCACGGACATATTCATAACTTAAATCAGAACCAAGGACCCTGGAGGAGCCCGTTCCCTGGCCCAATTCAATCTCGATTTTTACCCGTTTCTCGTGTGCTGGAAATCCTGGACAGGGTGTTTTTAAGCTGCATTCCTTTAGATATGAATAAAGATAGTCTTCCATGGTCTGATCCAATATAAAGGCTCCATCAGCCATTACCAATTTACCGCCCATATAGATTTTCAAGGCTTCTTTCTTCAGTTCCCAATGGTGATTGCCTGCATAATCTCCCAGCGCTTGTATTATTCGACCAACATTTGGGTCATTTCCAAAAATTGCGGTCTTTGTTAAAGGTGAATTGACCAAACTGCGAGCCATTCCCAGGGCCTTTGAATCATCTGGAGCTCCCTTTACAACTACCTCCATAACGTGACCGGTTCCTTCTCCGTTTCTAACCAGGTCGTCTGCTAGATCCATACAAAGCTGATTTAATGCGCCCTGAAATTCCTCAAGGGATGTAAGAGGTACTTTTTTTGAACTTAGGATAAAGCAGGTGTCGCTGGTACTCTGATCACTGTCCACGGATATTCGGTTGAAGCTTAAATTTACCGCTTCATGGAGACATTTCTTTAGGGCAATTTTATCTATATCCAAATCACAGAGAATATATACCAGCATGGTAGCCATATTGGGTTCAATCATACCTGCACCCTTGGCGATGGCGGTAATTCTTCCATCTTGAAGTTTTATTGTTCGGGCTTTGGGG
>JAQICO010000272.1 GCA_027858495.1 Spirochaetaceae bacterium | reverse complement strand
CTACTATTCCATGATTGAAGCATACTCAGATAAAAAGCCGTATTTAAAATCAGGTTCACGTCCAGAGTCGTTGTTGTCAGAGGATCATAGTTAAATTCATAAACCTGATAACTAGCCGGACCAAAATAGGTGGAGTCGTCAGACCACATGGAATAACCGGTGGCCCCACCTATGGAATCTGTTGTAAAGGCTCCAGCAACTAAAACCCAATCTCCAGCCGTTAAATAATCCAGATTTATCGGGTTGGTCACACCATTGGTGGTATCAATACTAGTTATATATTGAGCATCTATGGATAAATCAGTGATTACACTATCTGTCGGCGCTGTGCCTGGTACGAGAGTTCCATCGGGGTCCAGGCTTTTGGGTAGTAGGTAGATTTCTAAATTCAGGGTTTCTCCAAGGAAAATTCCATCCAAGGTCAGTGCCAGGGGATGATTGGTAAATACACCCTTTGTAAAGCCTGTACCATTATAGTCCATACCCACCATGGTATAGACATCTTGATCAGGTTCTATCACCACCGTTAGTTCCGATAAGTTCAGTGTTGTGTTATCATATACCCAGCCGGTTCCAGCGCTATAGCTAACATCTGCCTGGCCAAGTTTGTTGTAAAAGGTGAAATTAACATCCGTCGCCAGATCATCATTGTCGGAAAATGTATAGCTTTGGTTTAATAAACCTGTCAGTTGCAGTAGGGTATAATCCTTTCCATCTGCCGAATCCCAGCTGAAATAAAAGGAAGTAGCTTCTACATCGGTGGTGTCTACTACATAATTACTATTGGGTTTCAGTGTAATGGTACGACTATTGTTACCTGCAACTAGTGATAAATTTGACAAAACTCCATAACTCAAAGGCCCTTCACTATAGGTGAACCCATCGCTTAAAAGTCCACCACTCCACACTGCTTCGTCGTCAAAATACCCCACAATGACGCTCCAGGTTCCCGTGGCAAGATTATTAATTCTATGGGTTCCCGTATCTGTAGTCACAAGGGATACGGTACTGGGCAGAGCCAAAACATCTTCCACATCATTATAATCTCCACCAAAAGAGGACTCAAATGCAGGAAAACTTTCTAAGGTGGATGCTCTTTGGGAGCTCAATAATTCAGTCCCTCCAGAATAATACTCTGATTCTTTAAAAACTATCAACTGAGCCGTGTATGTCTCCGCAAAAATCATTCTGCCGGTCTAGGATTCCCCGTCGGGTAAATTCAAATTCAGGTCGGGTAAATTCAAATTCAGCTGCAGGGAAGTCATTCTGGGGCTGTCGGCCAGCTGGCAGGAAAATGCCAGGAGCAGCAACAATAGGGTTAATATATAAACTTTCACTTTCATAGAATTTCTCCTTAAACTATTCAACCGTTAAAATAAGAGATGCAGTATTATCCGGTACATCGCCGGATTTTGCTTCTTCAATAATTTCGTCCATGATTTCGATTATCAGATCAAGGCCGTCAAGATCCTTCAGATCCTTCAGCAGGGAATTCTGAAGAAGATCCAGTATCTCCTGCTGGCCTTGCTGGGTGAGTTCATTCTGAAGAATGGCCACAGTGGCAGTTACGGTGGTGCTCAGGGCCAGGGACTGTTTTCTGCTTAGAGGTCCGTTAGCACCGGTACGGATGTAGTCTCCGGGGATGGCTAATACGGAACGTCCCCCCCGGGAAATCAATACCGCACCATGATGGACATTTAGATTTCTGCCGTCAAAATCGAAGCCGGTTCCACGGACCGATGCCGTGGCTATGGGGCTTCTTACGGTGAAATCTTGGCGTATCCGTTCCCGTGAGACCTCGGCGTTCACCCGGCCACCGTTTAAAAAGAGGGTGGTCTGAACGCTGTCCTGATCTTCCACCAGTTCTTCCAGGGTGATTCGGGTGAGCTGAGCCACATTGATCACCGCATCTCCGGTGTTCAGAGCGGCGGTGGATTTGAATCCCGTGGAAATCATGGCACCTGAAGACACAGCCTGCCCCACCGAAGCATCGGCCCATTGGCCGGCGGTCTGGGCAACTTGCACCTTCCCGGTGATAGATTCAATGGTCATGGTTTGGGCTCCCAAAAGGAAAGCCGCAGCCAATAATATCAATATAAAAAATCTCTTCATTTTTTTCTCCTATTTCCTAGAATCCCAGCGAAAGATACAGGCCGGCGTTCCATTCCATACCTCTGCTGATCGTCTCATCGGCGGCCAAGGTTAAAACTCCATTGTCCGCTGAATTGGGAAGCAGAACTGCTCCCTCCAATTTAATTCCCAGGTCCGACAAGGGACGTATATTCAGGTCTCCCCGGATTTCTGTGGCCAGGTACGATTCGTTTGATAGTGGATTAATTCCTGAGCCGTAGATGGGGCCGTCGGCGGTTCTTAAAAATACCGAACTGCCCAGGGTCACCGCTAGGATGTTTCTATCGAAACTTCCCTTGATGGCTGTATAATTCACCGATAGATTGGCTTCAATCATATTTCCCGCCTGGGTCTGCATCAATTCCCCCAGGGTGTTCAGGGTAATGGGGACAAACATGGTACTGACGGAATAGGGTGTTCCAGTGGTCAAACCGCCAGGTTGAGCGAAATCCCGGTTGCTGTATTGATCTCCCGAGGTGTATAATCCCGATAGTTTGATGCTGAATCCCTGGTCTCTCAGAGCCAGGGGATAATAGCTCACTGAGCCGCTGACCAGATGGGCAGATATTGCCTGTGTATAAATATTGGGGTCATAGACTATCTGGGTCCAGCCTCCGTTATAGCTGTAGTCCACATCTATGATAAATTCTGTCATGGGATAACTGATTCCAACGCCGGTATACCAGGTTTGATAGTTTAAATCCTGGTAGTTTAATCCTGTCTGACCGTAAGTATTTAATCTAACAGCCATGGATATGGGGGTTTGATATTCTCCTTCCGCTCCCCAGATAAACCTGGAGGGCGCTAGAATGTAATCGTTGCTTAGCTCTTCCAGAGTTTTTACCAGATTACTGCTGTGGTCAAAGGTTAAACCGGAAAGGGCCGCCTTGACGCTGAACTGCAGGTCTTCGTTTAGCCGGTAATTCACATCCAGGCCGTCCAACCGGGTATTAAGAATGTAGCCGGTAGTGTCGGTAAATAGAAAACGCCCAACCTTAAAGGTCAGCATTTCGGCATAATCCTGATAGTAATAGAGTCTTTCAATATCCCCTTCAATCAACGGGTCCTGATCCCCGTCTGAATAGAGCCTCAGATCTCCCCGGGCTGAAAAGACGAAGCGGGAATAATCGCTGAAGGACATTTCCATGGAGGTTTTAAGAGTGGCAAGATATTCAGAGGAAAATTCCTCCTTGGATTGAGCAAGCAGGTAATCCTCCTGGCTGGCGGAAACCTGGAAATTCTGGGCAAAGAGGGGCAGGCTGAAAATCAGTATAAGTGGGAGGAGTATTTTTTTCATTGTTGATCCTCCACCTTCTGCTCGGTCTCTCTCATCACCATCCCCAGGCTGCTGATCAGCTCATAACCGGTGACGGGACTGTTTTTGGATTTCCCGCTTTCCAGCACTCGAAGCTGTACCAAGTCTTTATATGCATAACGGGGTGAACCGGTTAGCCGGTACATAAATCCCTGGGGGATTGAATAGTTTTCCGAGAGTAAAAGAGCAAGCTGCCCCTGGGTTAGGGTTTCCCCCTGGATTTTGTTCGCCCAAGGTTGTTGGGAAATATACGTCATTCCCTGGTCTAGGGAGCTGCTGTCGTCCAGTAGGTCCGCGCCGTTTAAGATTAGCCAAATTGATTCCTGCAGGGGAGCATGGTCTTCCTGGTAAATAACATCCAGTACTTGATTTACATCGGACCACAACCATACCGCAGCAAACAAGAGGACAATAATGAGTACTTTTTTCATTTGTTCTCTCCACTTTTATATTTATCAGCCTCTAGTATACTATCTTTTTTTGAAAAAACCAACGTGAAATTAGGAATTCCTTAGTTTTTTTGGTTGTATAAGGCTCTTGTTCTATAGGGATTATTTTATATGATCTTGCAACTATTTATGGCGGTATAAATATATTGTGGTGAGACCTTCGTATTTGTTGGATTTCCGGCAGATATAACAGAAAATAAAAACACTTTAACTACACATTGATCACATCAAATATATTTTCCTCTTTCGGTTTTTTATGCTAATATAATAAACTAATGATGTCTTGAAGCTTTTTAACTTTTAATTGTATAATCAAACTAACATCAATTTATAACCCTACCGGGTAAATATTAAAGAGGATCCTTATGAAATCAACAGCTACCACCCTAAGCTTAAAAAAACCCTTTGGTGGAAATGAATCTCATGCTTCAAGAAGCATCCAAAAGAGCTTCCTTTTATCCATTATCGGGGCAGTGGTTGTCCTGACTCTATATATGATGGGCACCCATATTATCTTAAAACATAATCCTGATTACCTGCTGCAAGTTTTTTTAAAGGGTGCCGCCTCGGTGATTGTCTTCTCTATTATTGCTTACAATCTAAAACGAATTGGGGGATGGGAAACCCTTTATGTGATGATGGCTTTCTGCCTGGTTGGAGAGATTGTCTTGGCCTCGGAAAAAATCAGTGCTAATCCAGCATTGATGTTTCAAATAGGGCTCGCCTCCTATTTCATAAGTTATTTAATCCTTGCAATTCTTCTTCGGGTTAAAGGCCGGGGAGTACATTGGTCTGTTCAGTTGGTTATATTGATTGTGGCCATTGGGGTGGGGCTTTTTCAGTATACAAAGCTGACCCGACTTACCACCGATATGGCGGGAATGGCTCCCATGGTTCTTGCCTATCTAGCCATGACCATCATCCTTATTTATGGGGCCCTGTGTTATCTGTTGTCCAATAACGCCGCAGGGGGGTGGTTGTTCATTGCGGGGTTCATGTTTTATCTTTCCGACAGTCTGATCGGCCAAAAGGTATTTGGCAGTATGAATTCTCAGATGATGGAAATCCCCATTATGTTGACCTATGCTATCGGCCATGGTTCATTGCTTTTGGGTACCTTTTATCTGAAACATCGGGCCTGTGAATCAATAAAAGACAAAAGTTAGAATCTGTTGCCCTCTATAATTCCTCAGAAGGGTAAATAAATCTTGAACTCCTTCTCTTCTCTATTGTAACAAATATTGTGTACTAATATCCATGTTCGTAATTTGTATTTCATTTAATAGGCTGAACCCCATGGGAATACTTAGTTCTTGTTAGTAGGGAATAGTGTTTTCACCTACTGATAATCCAAAATTGGTGCCCATCCATCCACACCAGGCTTCCAGGCTGCTGTATTTGCTACTGTCTGGGTAAATAATTACAGTGACTTCATCGTTCGTAGCAGAAGCAGGATGTGTATAATTTATACCCCATAATTGCAATTTTATCATCCAAAGCCTTGCTTTTTTTATACGGTCTTATTACTTTCTAAAACGGCCTCTGTGGCTAAATAATAATTATAATTACAATAAACTATTAGGAGTATTACCCATGTCAAAGATGAAGTTCAAAACAGAGGTGAACCAGCTTCTGGATTTACTGATTCATTCCCTCTATTCTCACCCCGAGATTTTTTTACGAGAGTTGATTTCCAACTCTTCCGATGCCCTGGATAAGATCAAATATCTTACCCTGACCGATGCAAGTTTTAAGGATTATAAACTGGATCCCCGAGTGGATATTGAGCTGGATGAAAAGGATCATAAAACCATGATCATCCGTGACTCCGGTATCGGTATGAACAAGGAAGATTTGGTGGATTCTCTAGGTACTATCGCCCGTTCCGGAACCAAGAACTTTCTCTCCCAGCTCTCTGGAGATGCTAAAAAAGATAGTAGCTTGATCGGTCAGTTTGGTGTGGGTTTCTATTCCATCTTTATGGTTGCCGATAAGGTGGATGTTATCTCCCGTAAAGCCGGTGAGGATACCGCATGGAAATGGACCAGCGACGGAAAGCAGGGTTTCAGCATCGATGAAGCTGAGCGCGAGACCGCCGGTACCACGGTGATTCTGCACCTCAATGAACAGGGCAGGGAAATGGACAGTAAGTGGGAAATCGAGAATATTGTCAAAAAATATTCCAACCACATTGCCTTTCCCATCTATCTTCACTATGAAAAAACCGAATGGGAAGGTGAAGGTGATGACCGAAAAGATAAAAAGGTTCCCACCATTGAACAGGTAAACAGTGCCTCTGCTCTATGGCGACGTTCAAAGAAGGAAATAAGCGACGAGGAATATACCGAGTTCTATAAGAGCAGTTTCGGTTCCTACGACGAACCCATGCTGCGAATCCATACCAAGGCAGAGGGTACCCTGGAATACAGCACACTGTTTTTTATTCCCGAAAAGGCCCCCATGGACCTTTATCAGGCTGATTATAAGTCTGGAGTAAAGCTCTATGTCAAACGTGTCTTTATCACCGATGACGACAAGGAACTGATTCCCAGTTATCTGCGTTTTGTAAGGGGAATCATCGATTCCGAAGACCTGCCTCTTAATATAAGCCGGGAATTGCTGCAGAAGAACAAGGTGCTTGCTTCCATCAAGAAAGCCTCCACCAAGAAGATCCTCGGTGAATTGAAAACCCTCTCCGAAGATAAGGAGAAATATACCGCCTTTATCGAACAGTATAACCGTCCTTTAAAAGAAGGGGTTTATTCGGATTATGAAAATAAAACCGAGTTGTTGGAGCTGGTGCGTTTTAAATCCACCAAGGAAGAGGGATGGGTGAGCCTCAAGGAATACCGGGACCGCATGGGTGCCGATCAGAAGGCCATATATTATATTGCCGGTGATAAGGAGAGCATCCTTAGATCTTCTCCCTTGCTACAGGATTATAAGAAAAAGGACATCGAGGTTCTGATTTTAGACGACGAGATTGATGAAATCGTTATGCCCATGGTTGGTCCCTACGAAGAGATGCCCCTTAAGGCGGTTAATAAAAGCGGTGCTTCCGATGATCTGAAGTCCGACGAGGATAAAAAGAAAGAAGAGGATTTAAAACCCCTGGCAGAGAAGATTAAATCAGCCCTTGGTGATGCGGTGAAGGAAGTTAAAATTTCCACCCGTCTGCACGATGTTTCCAGCTGTATCGTGGCCGATGAGAACGATCCTTCTGCTCAAATTCAGCAGATGATGAAGGCCATGGGTCAGGGGGATATGCCCGCACCCAAGCCCATCCTGGAAGTGAATCCCGATCATGACGTGGTAAAGAAGCTTGCAGAAACCTCTGATAAAGATCTGGAATCTGATATAAGCTGGATTCTTTTAGATCAGGCACTTCTAATCGAAGGTGCTGAAATCGAGGATAGAAAGGCCTTTGCAGAGCGGATGAACCGTCTTATCTCCAAGGGGCTCTAGGGAATTTCCCCTTAAGCATTATTATAGAGGTCTTATATGAAATTCAGCGGCGTTGAAACTCATATAAGACCTTTTTATCGGATATCCTAATAAAGAGTATTCAGTAAAAGATACCAAAGGCCGCGCATGAAAAAGCTCTATTTATATACCTTTTGGAGGGAGATGAAAACATGCACGGTCTCCAGTAAATATATTAATAAAACGGTCCTTCTCCGTTGAGGGTTACATAATATTTTACTTTTTTATTCTCCCGATGAATTTAAATTAAAATTAGGATATGCTTTTTTATGGAAAAGAAAGTTTCTCAATTCCCTTTGCTTTTTATAATAAATTTACTCTTTTTTTTGGGTTTTAACAGCATGAATATCTTGCCTGCCTATCTGGATTCTCTGGGTACGGGTAAAGGTCTAACTGCATTGTTTACCACCACGCCCCCTGTGGTTTTAGTTTTTCTGGTTCTTCTTCAGATTATCCGACGGCGTAGTTTCCATAAAATGAAAATACTTCGTTTGGGCTTTTTCTGTTCTATTGTTGCTATGATAGGTATGAGGCTGTTTACTCTAAATCTACAGGTTTTTTACGGTTTTTTTCTGCTTACCGGTTTAACCTATGCCGCAGGTTTCACCAATCTGTTCAGCATGATGTACGATGTGGTTCCTCCGGAGAAACGCCGATCCAGTGCGGCTCTTTTTGGTATTTCCGGTTTAATGTCCTCGGGACTCTCTTCCTTGCTTGTCCAGTGGTTTTATCACCACCTATCACCGGTGAGTATCTTTTATCTGCCGGCCTTTTTTAGTTGCGCAGCCTTTGTTTTAACTTTTTTCTTACGCTTGGAAGATTTTACTTTGGTGGAAAAAAGATCATTTTCCTTTCATCATTTTATACACAATAAAGAAATACCCCGTCTAATTTTCCAAGTATTGATTTTTGGAGGAGCCTTTGGCATTTTTAAGAGCTTTCTTCCTTTGATTACAAAAGAAAGATTAGGGGACGTTGATATAACCCGGTTTTATATTATGTTTACCCTGGTTGGGGCTTTTTACCGTTTGACCTTTGCAAAGTGGATGGACAGGGTAAAAACGGGTATTTTACTGGGGTCCGGATACCTTCTCGCTGCTTCTTCCATCCTCTTTTTGGGAATGGTTCATCATTTATATCAGTTATATTTAATAGGTGCGATTTACGGTTTATCTCATTCCATGTTATTTCCAACCTTCAGTGCAGAATTCGTTCGAGCTGGAGCTGAGAGTCGTGCCGCATATAATAATATATTTCTTGCATTATTCACTCTGGGAATCAGTGGCTTTTCTTCCAGTCTTGGCTTCTTTGGCGATTGGATGGGTTTGCAGGCAATCCCCATATTTATGGTGTTTCTGATTGGCCTGGGATTCCTTTCGCTTTTTCATCCTATGGAAGGATTTGCTATTTCGGGGAAAAATTCCCAAGAGTGATTCTGGTGATACCGCTGAATATTCCTGGGATTTTGTAAAGATTGACGACACTCTGGATACTTGGTATTGATTTCAATGTCCTTTCGCCTTAAAGTATATTTATGAGTTTTGATTGCAAATATAAATTGGCAGATCAGCAGTGCCGACGTCTTGGCAAGGAATGTTCTCCCGGAGATCAAGGCTGTGTTCTGCAGGGAAAGGTAGAGATGTACAAACCAGAGAAAAAGAAGAAAAGCCCGGTAAAAAAGAGTCTGATTAGTTTGGTTTTAATGCTGCTGCTGATTTTGGCCTCCTGCGGTATAGAATTACCGGTATCTCATTATGACCTGGCCGGTGAATGGGAAGGGGGCTTTACAGGCATTATCATTAATCAGAGTGGAAAGATCTCCTACTGGGAAAAGAATGGAACGTCTAAAAAAACTGTGGAAGCTCCTCTTCAGGAGATTGACGGAAATATATTAAAAATCGGCCTGGGAAATATGACTACCGTTATAGAAATAACCCGTATGCCCTGGCAGGAAGATGGAGAAACATGGATGGAAATCAATGGAAGAACGGTCCGCCAGATCTACGATTATACGCCAAATAAAGGATCTACTAAGTGAAAAAAATTCTATTAATTTTGATGATACTCTTCTGTGCTGCTGCAATCTTTGCTGAAGGAACCATGGAAATTGGAGAAATAACTGCGCAGCCTAGAAAATATGTGGGTAAAAGCCTGTTAATTGGGGGTGAGGTAACCAAAATATCGGCCATTCCCTTTACGGATTACCAAATTCAGACGGTCTATGACCGAACAGGAACCCTTGCTGTTTTAAGTCCCAATGCCCGGACTATTGGAGAAACCCTGTCCATTGAGGTAGGGATTGTCGGATTCAATACTGAAAATATTGAGGACTCTACCCGACGTTTAGCCGATGAATTGAGCGAACTTTTAAAGATGGAGGGGATTCTTTCTCCTCAGGATGCAGAAAATTTAGCCCGTGGGATGGCTCTTGTTTTATCCAGGGTTTTACAGGCCATGGATGCATCTCTTCTGGGGATAGAGGAAGAGGTGAAACAGGATGAACCACCGGGAACTTCAATCTAGATATACCTTTGTCAATGTTCCCAACCTCTGACATAGACTTTCACTATATTCCACTTTCACTTGGGAACCACAGCCACTTTCAGTGGATTAGGAATCACCATTTTCCACAACCGCCGCTGAAAAGGACTTAGATATTCCTCAACAAATTCCAAGGGTTCCCGCAATCCATGGAAAACACTATCAATGATCCGATTAACCCTTTCCCGACAAATACCCGCTACTTCTGCGTGAGTGATATGCGGCTGAGATACCTTCTTGTTAATCCGGTATTCCTTCCTGAAATTGTGATAAAACTGGAAGAGGGCAAATCGATTCATGCTGTTACAACTGTTCTTGGCGAACTTTATGGTTTCCCGGATATGCTCCGCCATGGAGTT
>JAQICO010000416.1 GCA_027858495.1 Spirochaetaceae bacterium | reverse complement strand
TAAATTTTCTTAACCCAAGCCCACATTGGGCGAAGGGATTTGGTTGATAGTCAAGGCGGAGCTAAGTTTTCACCCGCAGCCAACTTTAGGCGAAGGGATTTGGGGCATAGTCAAGGCGGAATCGGGATTTAAAGCGCAGTGTATCATAGATACATGAGCATTTTAATCCCGATGACAACGCAGGATATGACCCAAAGACCGAGCCTAGCCTAATAAACTAGAAGAACCTTCCAAAGCCAAATCAATAGCCTTAGCCGCTCCTCTACCCTCATTGATAGCCCAAACCACCAGACTCTGGCCTCTTCTTGCATCACCGCAGGAATATACCTTGTCCACTGAAGTTTTATATTCTCCATAGTTGGACTGGTAGTTGGATCGTCCGTCCAGCTCAATTTTCAGATCTTCGGCGATCTTGGCTTCCGGTCCGAGGAAACCCATGGCCAGGAATACCAGATCGGCTTCCCAGGTTTCTTCACTTCCGGGGACTTCCTTAAACCCGGGTCTTTGACCAGGCTGGGGTTTTTCCCATTCCACACGGACAGTTTTTATACCGATGAGATTACCCTGGGAATCCCTGAGGAATTCCTTGGTGAGAATGCAGTATTCTCTAGGGTCCTTACCGTAGGCTGTAGCTGCTTCCTGGTGACCGTAGTCATCCTTTTCCAAACGTGGAAAGAAGGGCCATGGCTGATCGGCCGGTCTCTCTTTGGGGGGCTGGGGGAGCAGCTCGAAATTCACCACCGAAGAGGCACCGTGTCGAACGCTGGTTCCGATACAGTCATTACCGGTATCACCACCGCCTATGACGATAACCTTTTTACCCTTGGCAGAGATATTTTTACCGTCGGACAGGTTGGAATCCAAAAGGCTCTTGGTATTTTTAGTTAAAAAATCCATAGCAAAGTGAATTCCCTTGGCTTCCCTTCCGGGAGCAGGCAAATCACGGGGAACCGTAGCTCCTGTAGCCATGAGTACAGCATCGAAATCCTTAACCAGATCTTTCGCTGAAATATCCTTACCAACCTCAACACCGGTTTTGAACTCCACGCCCTCTTGGGCCATAATATTGGTTCTTTTTTCCACCAGACCTTTGTCAAGCTTCATATTGGGAATACCGTACATCAGCAGACCGCCTAAACGATCTTCTCTTTCAAAAAGAGTAACCTGATGTCCCGCATTGTTAAGCTCATCGGCGGCAGCCAATCCCGCAGGACCGCTTCCCACAACGGCTACTTTTTTGCCGCTGCGTTTTACCGGGGGCCGGGGTATCATCAAGCCGGCATCCCATGCCTTATCGATGATGGCGCACTCGTTATCCTTGATGGTAACGGCGGGCTCATTGATTCCCAGAACACAGGCGAACTCACAGGGAGCGGGACAAACCCGACCGGTGAATTCAGGAAAGTTATTGGTCTTTCTTAATCTCCAGAAAGCCTCTTCCCATCGTCCCTGATAAACCTGATCGTTCCATTCAGGGATAATATTATGAACGGGACAGCCGTAGCTGCTTTGGCAGAAGGGTACACCGCAGTCCATGCAGCGGGCCCCCTGCTCAATCCGTTTTTCTTCATCCAGGGCTACCTGGAATTCCTTAAAATCCTTAGACCGTTCAGAGGGGTCACGCCAGCTCACCTTCTGTCGGTTATATTCCATAAAACCTGTAGGTTTACCCATTTACAGCCTCCTTTTTCTTCTCAACAACTGCTCTGTAGGCAGGGCTGATGACCTTTACAAAGTGTTTCACTTCACTATCCCAATCGGCTACAATCTTTTTGGCCATTTCGGAATCGGTCCATTTGATATGTTCTTCAATCAGGGCTTTTACCTGTCCGATCTCTTCTGAATCCTGATCTGCCAGGCTGAAAAGCTCTACCATCTCAGTATTAACCTGATCGATAAGATTTCCCTTTTCATCTCTCACGTAGGCGATCCCTCCGCTCATACCGGCTCCGAAATTTCTTCCGGTTTCACCCAGAATAACAGCTTTGCCACCGGTCATGTATTCACAGCCGTGGTCACCCACGCCTTCTACCACCACCTGGGCTCCGGAGTTTCTTACACAGAAACGCTCAGCTGCGGTTCCCCGGATAAAGGCCTTGCCCTTAACCGCACCGTAGAAACAGACGTTACCCACGATGATATTATCTTCGGGAACAAAGGTAGCGTTCTTAGGAGGATAGATAGCCAGAGTAGCTCCGGAGAGTCCCTTACCTACGTAGTCGTTGGCGTCTCCTTCCAGTTCCATGGTTACACCACTAGCACCCCAGGCTCCAAAACTCTGACCAGCATGGCCGTTAAACTTGATGTCCAGAGTGTTTTCTTTAAGACCCTTAAAACCGTATATCTTGGCGATCTCGTTACTCAGCATATTCCCCACCGAACGGTCAGTGTTCTTGATCTTTAAACTGATCTTGGTGGGTTTTTCATCCTTAATAGCCGCCTGGGCCTGTTCAATGATGGTTCGGTCAAGCACGTTTTTAATACCGTGATCCTGGCTGATGCAACAGATGGTACCGCTCTGGGCTAATTCTTTTTTAGCAGGTGTTAACAGGGCATCCAGATTGAGTCCCTGGCTCTTCCAGTTGGTGGCATCCTTATCTGTTTCGATTAGATCTACTCTACCAACCAGCTCTTCGATGGTTTTCACACCGATTTCCGCCATGATCTTTCTGGCCTCTTCCGTTACAAAACGGAAGAAGTTCACCACGTGATCGGGGTCTCCGTTAAACTTCTTTCGAAGTTCTTCGTTTTGAGTGGCCACACCCACGGGACAGGTATTTTTCTGACACTTACGCATCATTACACAACCCATGGTAATCAAAGCACTGGTGGCAAATCCGAATTCCTCTGCACCTAGAATAGCAGCGATAACCAGATCTCTACCGGTTTTCAACTGACCATCGGTCTGTAGAACCACACGGCTTCTAAGATCATTCATTACCAAGGTCTGATGAGTTTCAGCAAGCCCCAGCTCCCAGGGAAGACCGGCATGTTTGATTCCGGTTAAAGGACTGGCTCCAGTACCGCCGTCATGTCCTGAAATCAGAATATGGTCGGCATGGCCCTTGGCAACACCGGCAGCGATGGTTCCAACACCCACTTCGGAAACCAGCTTTACGCTGATTCTAGCCTTTCGGTTGGCGTTTTTAAGGTCGAAGATCAGCTGAGCCAAGTCTTCGATGGAGTAAATATCATGATGAGGAGGAGGACTGATAAGCCCCACTCCAGGAGTTGTATGTCTTGTCTTGGCGATGACTTCAAAAACCTTATGTCCGGGAAGCTCTCCACCCTCTCCGGGCTTGGCTCCCTGGGCCATCTTGATCTGAATCTCATCGGCGTTGGTCAGGTATTCATTGGTGACGCCAAAACGTCCCGATGCAGCCTGCTTGATGGCAGAACGCTTGCTGTCGCCGTTGGGCATGGGCTTAAATCGGCTGGGCATCTCTCCACCTTCACCGGTGTTTGATTTACCGCCGATACGATTCATAGCAATGGCAAGGGTTTCATGGGCTTCCTGACTGATGGAACCAAAACTCATGGCTCCCGAGGCAAATCGGGTCATGATGGATTCAGCCGATTCAACCTGATCCAACGGAATGGATTTCAAGCCGTCTTTAAACTTTAAAAGACCTCTCAAGGTTGACTGCTGAGCACTTCGTTGGTTCTGACGAGCCGCAAAGCTGTCATAAAAACCCTGGTTATTCTGACGTACCGCCAGCTGCAGGTTTGCGATGGATTCGGGGTCCCACATATGCCGTTCCTGGCCGTGTCGTACTGAATAATCACCGGGTTCCAGGTATTTATCACCCACGGCTTTATTACCCTTGGGGTAGGCTAATTCATAGCGTTTATGACTTTCATCGAAGATATGACTGAAACCCAAACCCTCTATTCGGCTGGAGGTTCCCACAAAACAACGGTCAATCACCTCGGTGGCCAGACCTACCGCTTCGAATATCTGTGCACCCTTGTAGCTTTCCAGAGTGGAAATACCCATCTTACCAAATACCTTCTGCATTCCGTATTCCACGGCACGGGTGTATTTGTGTTCCAGCTCATCGATGATTGTTCCCTTGGGGAAATATCCCTGGGCGTTGAGATTTGCAATGGCATCCATGGTGACATAGGGGTTGATAGCATCAGCACCGTAACCCACCAGGGTACAGAAATGATGAACCTCACGAGGTTCTCCTGATTCCAGAACCAGACCGATCTGAGTTCTCTTGTGATCCTGAACCAATGCATGATGTACGGAACCTACGGCCATCAAAGCAGGAAGGGCAATACGTCCTTCCCCTGCGGCTCTATCGGAAAGAATAGCCAGACAATAACCATCGACAATGGCTTGGTTGGCCTCTGCGGCGATTCTATCCAGGGCTTTTAACATACCCTCTTTACCACTTTCTGCGTCATAGCTGATATCAATGACCTGGGATTTCCATCCTCGGTAGTTCATATCCTTCAAGGCAGCCAGCTGTTCATTGGTAATAACAGGTTCTTCCAATTCCAGACGGTGTGCGTGTTCTGGAGTTACTTCCAGCAGGTTACGTTCAGGTCCGATATAGGCTTTCAAACTCATGATAACCGATTCACGCACCGAATCGATGGGAGGATTGGTTACCTGGGCAAAAAGCTGTTTAAAATAATCGTAGAGCATTCTGGGTTTATCGGAGAGAACAGCCAGAGGGGCATCGTTACCCATGGAGCCCAGGGATTCTTTACCCAGCTCACACATGGGCTTAACCATCTCGTGAAGATTTTCCCAGGTATATCCGAAGAGTCTCATTTTGGTAAGAAGTTCTTCATCGCTAAGGTCTGCAGGAGTGTTACCGGCAGGAAGCTCTTCCAGGGTAATCTTTTGATCTTTAATCCATTGCTGGTAGGGATTTTTGCTTGAATAGCTTTTTTTCAGCTCTTCGTCGTCAATGATACGGCCTTCTTCAAAGTTAACCAGGAACATCTTACCGGGCAGTAGTCTACCCTTCTTCACCACCTGATCTTCGGGGATGTCTAAAACACCCACCTCACTGGCCATGATAACCAGATCGTCGGCGGTAACATAATATCGGCTGGGTCTAAGACCATTTCTATCCAGTGTAGCACCGATGTATTTACCGTCGGTAAAGACCACCGATGCGGGACCGTCCCAGGCTTCCATCATATTACTGAAAAACTCGTACATGGCCTTCTTATCTGCGTCCATATGAGGATGACGCTGCCAGGCTTCGGGAATCATCATCATCACCGCTTCGGGTAGATCTCGTCCGCTGGTAAGCAGCAGTTCCAGAACATTGTCGAAGTTACCCGAGTCACTTAAATCGGGTTCGTTTACAGGAAAACTCCTCTTCAGGTCGTCACCGAAGATACTACTTTCCAGTGTTCCCTCACGGCTGCGCATTTTATTTACATTACCCCGAAGAGTGTTGATTTCACCGTTGTGGCTCATGAATCTCAAGGGCTGGGCTCTATCCCAACTGGGGAAGGTATTGGTGGCGAAACGGCTGTGAACCATGGCCAGGTGGCTGGTAAAGTCTTCGGCCTGAAGATCAGGAAAATAGGGTACAAGCTGCTCGGGCATTAACATCCCTTTATATATTATCACCTTGGTAGAAAGAGAACATACGTAAAAGAATTCATCCTTATCAAAGGCTTCCTGTCCACGAACCCTATGGGTTACTCTCTTTCGTATAACAAAAAGCTTCCGTTCCAGGGCTGCATCGTCCAGGCCTTCATGGGCGGAGATAAAGACCTGCTTCATCACCGGTTCGGCAGCAATGGCGGTGGGACCAATCATAGAATTATCCGTAGGAACGTCTCTCCATCCTAGGCAGTTCTGCCCTTCTTCGCCAATTACCCTTTCGAACTCAGCCATACACTTGGCTCGTTCATCGTCATTCTTAGGCAGGAAAACAATACCTGCTACGTATTGCCCATCAGCGGGTAGATCCAGTTTCAGATCTTCCTTGGCTACTCTTCGTAAAAATTCATGGGGCAACGAAATCATAATTCCCGCTCCGTCACCGGTATTATGTTCAGCACCTACTGCGCCTCGATGGGTCATGCGGATCAGCATTTCCTCGGCATCGGTAACAATTTTATGACTGGCTTTTCCTTTAATATGGGCAACAAACCCCACACCACAAGCATCATGTTCGAATTGTGGATCGTATAGACCGTGTTTTTTCGGTCGTTTATTCAGTACCATACAAACTCCTTCACTATGGTTTATTTTTTACTATTTCTTTTTATGGGAAGGGTTTCCCTTCCTCTAATGATTCAGAAAAATCAATGGGTAAAATATTTACGGCAAATCATTGCCGCTATTAGCGAAGATAATATATCAGAACATAAATGGCAAGGTAAATACTTTATGGCAACATTTTGCCGTTTTTTTAACCGAATGAAGCATTTGTACTTTTTGGTACTTTTATTTCCGGGATATAAAGGGATTTATTTAGGCAATTCGTCCAGATTCTCACCCAAAGGCAGATGCATTTTTTCATCCACCTCTTTTCTCAACTTCAGGTTGAGATACCAAAAGTAGATAAAAAGCAGCAGATCCTCCCGACTCTTCGGTGCCTTCTGAGCTTTCAATTATTAGAAAAGGGAGTTTAAACAACGGAATGGCGGGTGAAACTGGGGGCGGTTCACGGAAAAAGGAGTAAGGTTTTGGAGCGGTGAAGGGAAATGGGAAGAAGATTTTAAACAACAGATCACACAGATGGGAGAGAAAAAGAAGTAGCAGGATCGATATTCTTGATATTGAAAAAAAGCTGAAGAGATGATGCAGTTAATCCCTAACTAATATTATATGAAAAAGTTCATTTATAAAGAGGAGTTCTATTCTATAAGATCTGCGTTATACGGAGTATATAACCGATTAGGCTGCGGGTTACTGGAATCGGTCTATCTGGAAGCTCTAGAACAAGAACTATGTTATAGAAATATCCCCTTCAGTTCACAAAAAAAATAGCAGTTCAATATAGAGAAAAGGTACTGCAACAATATTTTCTATGTGATTTTGTTTGTTACAACAAGATTGTAATAGAGTTAAAATCAGTAAAAGAAATCAATCCTATCCATAAGGCACAAGTGTTGAATTATTTAAAACTATCAGGGTATAAACTAGGTTTTTTAGTTAATTTCCATTCATATCCCGATTTATATATAGAGAGGTGTATTAACTTGTAGATAACTACATTTTTCATCAGGAGATCTGTTGTTACTTTTCTTTTTAAACAACCGATCACACAGATGGGAGGGAAAAAGAAGGGATAATGGAGATTATTCATAAATGGAACAAGCCATTAACCGCCTCCTCTTATCCCCCTGATC
>JAQICO010000131.1 GCA_027858495.1 Spirochaetaceae bacterium | reverse complement strand
ATACAACATCTACCTGTGCATTGGAAAAAGCTTTATCAGTTGAATCTGAGTCTATACCAGTTAACGATCTCGTAGGTGTCCAACAATTTACATAATATCTTAGTTCATTGTTAGCTACTCCATCTTGTTCAGTAATCGTATCAGCTATTACATCTTTAACATAGAAGGCTGAATCTGACCAGGGTATTCGTATGGTTTCAACTCTTGGAATATCTGCTGGTGTACTAACTGGCGTTGAAGTAGGAGTTGTCACATCTCTGGGACGAGTGATAGGAACATCAGAAGACAATGCCCTTGTTCCTGCTTGAGTAAAGGAAGTCGTAATATCTGAATCACCAATATAACCAATATAGTTTCTTGTATTTGAACTTTCTGGATAAGTAATAATACCATCTAGGTCAACCGTTACATCTTCCCAGGATAATACAATCACTAACTCACCTAAAGATCCAGATACAAGAGTGGGAACTTCATAAGCACTAACTGGTGGCATCTCCATTGCTTCACCTGTAATATTCACATATCTAGGAACAAATACCCAACCATCTTTTTCACCCAAAATTTTATATCTTCCCTGGGGTAATTCACTTATATATTATGTACCACTTTCACCAACTGTAACAGATGTTTGAACCGTATCTGAGTAGGTACCATCCGCATTTGTCGGATAAAAACTAATCATCGCACCAACCAGAGTCGCATCACCTTCTCCCTTAAACTGGTCAACCGTTTCAGTTGCCTCTTGCATGGCGTTTACAACTGAACCATTCACATTAGTAACGGTAAGCAATGTTTCAACCGCAGCAAAAAATCCATCACAACCAACAAAGTTAAACATTACCATTGTCATGATTAAAATAACCAACAATCCTTTCATTTTCATTTAATTTCTCCTTTTATATTCCATAATGAATAGACTCATTATAAAACAACTAGAACCGTAATTCCAATAATTCATCATAAGATTTGTTGAAATCATGCATTTTATGTGAATTGAATTACTTGTTTGCCATGGATCTGCGCTATATACTTGGTCTTAAGAGGTGTTTTCCAATGAATAAAACCCTAAATATCTTGCTATTTATGTGTATGACGTTATATATGTTATCAGCCCAGGAGTTATTAACCCCACAGGATTTTGATTTGCCCGAACCCCATGATAAGCCCATAGTTGAAATGATCTTTCCCGGGGAATATCCTCAGAGAGGCGCCGTCATTTCCGGTGTGGTGTTAGGCGCATCCATGGCTTTTACCCTGACTCAGGTCTTTATTACCGTGGACAATGCTCTTGAAGAGCCGCTGTCCTACCAGGTTACTCAAAATATTGGATATTCCACTGCTGCCATGGCATTCACCGGAGTCACCGCGATCTTTCTGGATTATTTTTTAGAAAAAAACCGGCAACAGCACCAGCCTTGATATTTTATTTTAATAGGATGAATTCTACTCGACGGTTCTTCCAGCGATTTTCTTCATCATCTACCGAAAATAGAGGATAGGCTCCTCCCATACCGGCAGTGCTGAGTCTTTCCGCTTGGATACCCTGTTCTATCAGGGCCAGGCGCACTGCATCGGCCCTTTCCAGAGAAAGGGGAATCAATACATTTTGTTCTTCCCATAGACGATCTTCTTCGCTGGAGCTTATAAAGTTATTGGCATGTCCCTCTATCCGTATTTGGTAACTGGGGAAAAGACTGATGATTTCTGCTAATCTTCTAATGATTTCATGGTTACTGCTGATTTGCATTTCATCGGTCAGTAATCCCAAATTTCCAGAATTGGGAGGGAAATGAATACTGGGAATACGTATTTTACGTTTATCTCCATCTTTAACCACCAGAATATCCGTTGAGAGAGTTTCTTCATGTATTAGATTATTACCCAGGACGTCGGTGAGAGTGATAATCATAGGGTATTTTGAGGCGGAAGAAACTAATTCACCATTGTAAGATTTTCCATCCCAATGGAGAACATCCTCCGGTGGACCCTCTCCCGAGAATTCTGCGAATAAATGATTCTGCGAATCATAAATCTGCCAGGACCATTTTTCTATATTGCTTGCTGCTTTAATTTTAAAATTCAAAAAAAGTGTATCCGATTCACCGTCTCCATCGGGAGAAAATAGTTGTGGACCAATTTCTAGGGTATAACTGGGTTGCCGGTAGGGTAGAATAACGCCCATGCTACTGCTTAATGAGACTCCAAATCCAATGGTTGGATCCACATCTTTATGAAAGGGATAGCTAAGACTGGAGCGAAAATTCAAATAATTACCCTGTCTTAGATGAAATCCTAAATCCAATCCCGCACTGATAATGGGTTTGAAGCCTTCATCTTCACTTAGATATACCGCACATATCCCGCCGCCTGCATAGGGATGGATTCTTAAAAGATTCCCCGGGGAAAAAGCATAGCCTGCCTTCATTTGTAGGGCAGGAATATTGTAAAAATCAGGGCCGGTATCCTGCCAGATATAGCTGATAGTCAAACCAAGACTTCCATTCTCCCAAAGGGAATGTCCCCAGTATTCCAGGGATAAACTACCTAGTTTATTATCACTCTCATTTATGGGCGTTAAAAATTCCACACTGCCAAGAGTTTCAAAGTAAAAACTTTTCCCTGGATATTCAGATGCATTATCTTGAGAGAATGACAGGGCTGTGACCATTAAAATAAAAAATAGGAAGTATTTAATTCTCAAAACCAAACCCCCAATGTAACCCCGCCACTCAAACCGTCGGGATGATGGTAGGCCAAGGGTATATTCAAATAAACATGACCCATATCCATCAAAAGAGAGGTCCATATATAGCCGATAAAATTATCACCCCTTGAACCGTCTATGGTGCCGTTTAACTCAACCGAGGCATCTTGGATTATCAAATCGGATAAAAATCCAAGAATTACCACATCATTATTTCCCTCCAGGGTTATTCCGCTTTGAGACCATGCGGTGGAAAAAGTTCCACCAAAGCTTAAATGTAAATTGGAAAAGAAATTAAATTGGGTGGATATGGATAAAGGAATGGCCAGACTGCTGTATTCTATTCCGGCATAAATCAGGGGATCCACCGAAATCTCTACACTTTGTGAAGGAAGTAACTCCGATGGGCTTATATCAAAATTCTGTACAATGGTACCGGTTTCAACTTTAAACCTAATATGGGTGTATTGATAACTGACACCTCCCTGTAGAAACATAGGATCCCAGGAAAAATTCCTGCTGATGTTAATGTCTCTAAAAGGGCTGTATCCGATACTGCCTTGATATTGATGATTATCAAATAGAAATAGGTCCTTTGAAAAATTGGTGTATCCGGCCGAAGCAAATACACCCAGGCCTTTTATCTTTTTTATGGGAAATCCAGCTTCAAGGGTGAATAATTGACCGGCCACTCCCCGGGGGGGGTCATCTTCTGGCTGAAGGGCCAGGGCATAATCCTCCAGGTCGTCATATACAAAGGTTGGGGTGTATAAACTCATATTTAAGCCTGAACCTAAATAACTGCGGTCCTGCTGGTTCAATTGTCCCTGTTGAGCCATGGCCGCAGTGAAACTTTGTGCATTGGATAACTTATAGGTTAATTGCGGTTTATTCAGTAAATCTGTAGCAAGCAGATAAATTTCTTCTTCAATGGCATTTAAATTTATTTCAAGATAGGCTTCAATGCGGGCCAGTTGTCTATCTGTAAAGGTGTCATTATCCTGGGTTAATTCAGGTGGCGTGATATTTACCAAATCGCTTTGACAAAAAAGAGGTGATGACATTTTAAAAATCAGCATTAAAAATAAAGAGATAATCCAATGTTTTCTAGCATTTTGCATAATATGATTATATAATAATAGCAATAGATGAAAAATACAGCATTTATTAAAACTTGGTTGAATATCAGGGTTTG
>JAQICO010000209.1 GCA_027858495.1 Spirochaetaceae bacterium | reverse complement strand
AAAGAAATATTAAATATTAGTGGCCGGAACCAACCATGTGATGTTAAAATATTTTAACAAGAAACAATACGGAGGTTTGTTATGTTAAAAAAAATATTGTTAGCTTTGACAGGTTTTTTAATGCTTTTGTCCTGCGAACTTACTCAAAAGAACGATTCGCAAATTGCAGATTCAACATCCAGAGCAGTGGAAAGTGGTTCTTCAGGTGAAGTAATTATAATTTCAAAGAATAGTTCAGGAGATGTAACCTTTACTGTAACCTATTCCGACGAAAAGATGATTGTACAACTATTTGTAAAAAAATCGGGGGTTCAATTCCTTGGTCCCATTATATCCGATAGTCAACAAGAGATAAACGGTAATTACGAATATTCCTATACCGCCAGTGCAGATAATTTTGAGAGTGGACAGTATATTGAGTATCGATATTATTCGTATAATGGTTCAGCTCAATGCTTTTCTCCCGGACCAGCTGAAGCTGATTGGTCCCAATCTTACCTATATGATAGTCTAACAGAAGATACTGGAGGATCTGATGACTCTGGTTCTAATGATTCTACGGATAATGATTTAACAGTTGGTGCATTGGATACAATTTTTATGGTTCCTCAATCCAATGGTGGCGTTACTTTTTCTTTAACAGTCGCTGAAGAAATGAATGTAGTTCATCTTTTTGCTCGTAAAAACGGTAATCAAGATTACGTAATAATTGGAGTTCAAGAAGATGGTGAAACCGAAAATGCCGATGGAAGCTATACATATAGCGTAACGAGAGAAGATGCTTATGAAACTGGAGATATCCTAGAAGCAAGGTTCTATACATTCTCCCCCACTTCAGGCCAGATATTTCTTCCAGGCCCCGGCGAATCTGAATTTACAAGTTATACCTATGGTGATGCTGTTGATATCGGTAATGATGACTCAACCGATGACTCAACCGATGAAACTGACGATGATTCGGACCAGGGAGAAGGAACTATTGATGTAGATTTGATTCCTCTAACCAGCGGAATGGAAATGACTCTTCAGTTTGAAAACAAAACTAATTTTTATGACGATTCTCAGGTGTATCTCTGTGTTTTAGCCAGAGATAGTACAAGTCAATGGTGCTTCCTTGAGCCTGATGGTACATTGGTTCCACTGGCTGCAGGTGAATCAAGTGAAGCTTGGACCTACAATCTTGCTGATATTAATGGCTTCCAGATTCCTTCTAACACTTCATCTGGTCGCTGTTATTTTTCCTATGAAAAGCCTGTGATAATGAGTGCTCTTATTGACGGAGCTGGTAATATAGGAATTGTACAGCCTAATTTAGCGGATTCCGGTGATCCTAACCAAGATATATATTTTGAGTGGATGGAATTTACCGTGGGGACTAAAGCTTATTGGGGTAACAGCACTCAGGTAGACCAGTACTGCTTTAGTTATACCGAATCTCTTTATGCCGGGACCGATAGTACTTATTTAGTAAATTCTGTTGGAATCGAATATACAAGAGATGAAATTTTCAGCGCCTTCAGCAACATTATACCTTCGGAATTCTCTGTACTAGTTGAAGAGCCCTATCGTATTGTTGCCCCCTGTAAGATCCAAGGTGGTTTCTCTGACGGTGATACCTACGGTGACTATATGGATAGTTATGTGGATGAAGTATGGACTCTATTCAACACCCAACAGATAGTTTTGGATCATCCTCGCGGACGTTTTGTAAACGAACTCGGAACTGGAGATCAGCTGGTATTCTATAAGTACGGACTTAGTGAAACAGACTTTTCTACGGCTAATCGAGTTAACGGCCCCATTTACATCACCGATAAACCCAATTCCAATGAACTCTTTGAGGGATCGGGAGTATTAGCTGAAGGTGTTTCTGGAGATACCGAGAGCAACGATGATCAATTGGCTCTTCAGGCTTGGTTCTGTGCGGCCCTAAACAGGCATAATGCCACAGCCCTAGGTGGCGACATTGGTGGTCTGCCGTTGGCTGACTGGAATAATGTAGATACCTATTATCCAGCGCCATACACATCCAATGCAGCGAATCATTACGCACGATTCTGGCATGAAATGAGCCTAGGGGGAAAGGCCTATGGCTTCTGCTACGATGACGTAAATGATCAGGCTACTTTATTGTTCACTGGTGACGATCCAAGAGCATTGGTTATCGATCTATTGTGGAACTAAACGTTTTTAAAAGGGATTGTTAGAACATTCCTTTGTATAGAGTAATGGCTGTGAAAAATCCTATAGATTTTACACAGTCATTTCTTTACGTGCTCTGCTCTTTGACTTTGTATGAAAAACTATTTTGTAAAGGGACATGAGTTACGACTCATATACTATATCAAAGGTGACCACCTTATCTCTACCGGGAGTCAGGCTCTTGCTACCGCATTGGGGGCAGATATTCTTGATAAAGACACCAGATTTTTCCGATTTATAATGACAGTCATTGCAGTGGGTGGATTTGGCATAATAGAGAGCTTGATCTGCTGCATCAACCACGAGGTTCGACAGCTGCTCTTTTTTTTCAGCTATATAGTCCCAGTCGGTGTGAATGGAGTCTGTTATTTCATAAATATCTTCCAGCTCTTTCACCTCCATTTTTCCAGCCAGGTATTCTCTGTCTTCGAACATAGAACAGATCCCGAAACTGGAAGTTACAGGGATTCTGCTCTTCTGACTATCCAATATCTCCATCTCTTTTATCTTCTTCTGAATCTTACTGGCAACGATTATTGCCTGCGCCCTGTTCGTTTCTGGAAGGATCAATAGGAACTCCTCTCCCCCATAGCGGCCGGCAATATCGTATTGACGTATGATTCGCCTTATGATGGCACCTAATTCAGAAAGCACGACATCTCCTTTATGATGCCCATAGGTGTCATTTATCATCTTAAAGTGGTCTAAGTCAAAAACAACGAGGGACAACTCCTGCAGGTGCCGGATGGTCAGCTCTTTTTTGAGCAGTTTCATCAGGTTTCTGCGGTTGTTTATCCCTGTCAGCTCATCTATAGTTGCCTGAATCAAGACCTCTTTATATTCCATATACTTTTTCATATGTATGTTCACCGTAGTGATCAGTTCATCTTCAACAACAGGTTTACCCAAATAGGCGGAGGCCCCCTTACGCTGACGGTCTAATAGGAC
>JAQICO010000168.1 GCA_027858495.1 Spirochaetaceae bacterium | reverse complement strand
GTCCTATTGAAAAACTGGTGGAATGGCAGCTTAATTTAAAGCAAAAAATGAGTGGCATGTTTCAGCTAGAAGAGCAAAACCCAGGGGCTTTTTTCTCTCTTATGGGACTGGCCATGATCTATGGCATGGTACATGCGGCCGGTCCTGGACATCGTAAAACTATTATTTTTTCACTATTTCTTGGTAGAAAATCCAAATGGTGGGAACCCTTGACTGCAGGATTCTTCTCAGCAGGCTTACATGGGTTAAGCGGTATGGTGCTTATTCTAATGCTTCATGGTTTATCCCGGGGAATGCTTAGCCTTCGGATCAACCGACTATCTCTTTATTTTGAGGGGATTACCTATCTTGTGCTGCTTCTCCTTGCTCTTTTTTTACTGATCTACCGTATAATCCATTTCAAAAAACCCCATGAACATGTAAGCGAGAAGAAAAACCCAAAGGGTTTATACAGTACTTTAACGGCAGCCAGCCTGTTCCCCTGCCCCGGCGCAGTGATGATTCTAATGTTCAGTTTGGCCGTAGGAAAACTTGGTCTTGGGATATGGGCAATTATATTTCTATCCGTGGGGATGGGGATTACCGTAAGTTTTACAGCCTACCTGGCAATGACCAGCAGACAAGGGCTTTTTCTCGCTCTAAAAAAACGAGAAAACCTTGTTGAAAGCCTAAGCGGGCTGATGGAATTAGCCGCTTATGGATTTTTAATAGTCTATTCAGCCTGGGCGGTAATGCCCTTTCTCTGTAGTATCTAAGAATAAAATATTATTCGACGAACAGGGGAATACCAGACAATATTCCTGAAAGGATTAATCCCGCACCGGCTCCGCTGACACCCAGGGTACTGTATTTTATGATCCCATATTGGAAATAGGAAGCTTTATGGGTCTTGAAGAAATCCAACATAACGTTCAGCTAACCATGACAGAATTGGAAACCCCATTAATTCAGAGTTTGGTAATTCATATTCCCACTGGAAATAATTTAAGAGGACTACCGGAAAACAAATATTCCAATTTAATAACAGCTATGTTAAATTTACCTATAATCTGTCGGAAAATAGAATTGTCTGTACACAAGAGGCCTATATACCCAATCAAATCATTAATAATGAAGATCTGGAGGATTTAAATTCTTTCTGAGTAGGATCATTCAAAAATCAAGAGAGGATTTATATCTCTTCAAGTAAAAAATGGTTTGCTCATTTCAGAAAGCAGTAGTAGAATACTTTTTATGAAAGAACGGAAATACACTAGGGTAGAACACCAAACAAAGGTGGAAGTATATTTTAAGAATAATATTTACACTACAACGTCAGAGGATATCTCTCTGCGAGGTATTAAAATAAAAACCCCTAAATCCTTAGACCTTTCCATCAATACGCCTGTTAAGATAAATATTTACGGCGGGAACAAGAGAACCGAAGTAGATGGGAAAATAGCCTTTTTAGACGAAACCTTTTGGGGTATAACCTTTACCCATATTGAAGAGAGTTCTCTAAAAAACTTGATTATTCTATTAAAACAGAGCTCACAGGATGATTCACAAATCAATAGCGATGTGAGTAAAATGATACTCCGAGTCTGCTAACAGCCCCGCCAGAAATTATCCTTAAACTACACCATTATTTATTCGCAGTTGGTTTCTTCACTTATCTTCATAAGCGATGATCGGGAAATTTCATTGGCCTTAACCAGCTTTTGTGCTAGAAGTTTTGCAAGGAAAATGGAATATTGAGGAAATTCTTTCACCACGGTAATAAAAGATTTCCGGGGTATTTTAATCACCTTTCCAGGTTCTCGGGCAATGACCGTTGCACTTCTGGTGTTATTTAGTAAAAAGGCCATTTCTCCCATAAAGATATCTGCGGGAGTTATCCTCCCAACGGGAGTTTCTTTATGAAATACGGTAAAACTACCGCTGCAAATATAATATAAACAGTCAGCGAATTCACCTGCGCGAAGCAGGACGTCACCCTTGGAGACATGGATAAATTCTTCCTCAGCAAATCCCAAAGGAGCATCCTGTTCAATGGTTTGCTCATGGTTAAAAACTAAAGAAACCTGATTCCCCTTATTATTATAAAGTATTTTATCTGAAACAGATTGTGCTAGAATAATACCTCTACCATGCAGGTTATCGGCTTTATCGTTCTTTGCTTTCTTAATATAGCCTTGGACATCAAAACCCTGTCCGTCATCATTTATGGTAAACTTGATTTCACGGTCTCCAAAATCCCAATCTAAACGGACGGATTTTCGGGCTGTCTTATCATCTTTATTTTTTTCAAGAATCAGCTCATGCATGCTGTATCCTTTCATCATATAATCTGTTTTTTCCTGATAGGTGATACCGCAGTTTCCGTGTTCTATGCCGTTGATAACCAATTCACTCAAGGCCATTTGCAGATCGTGACG
>JAQICO010000329.1 GCA_027858495.1 Spirochaetaceae bacterium | reverse complement strand
TGGTTTATTAATTTCACTGATATTTCTGCTGGCCTTAATTATTAACGCTGTAAAAATCCGCTGCTCTTCTTCTGTAACGCCCATAAGCATAGACTGGTTCCATTCATTTAAAAGCCCTTGCAGCTGAGGAAGCATTTCTCTACCCTTGGCTGTAAGGTTAACCACATTGGCCCTGCGGTCCTGAGGATTGGGCTGGCTTTGCACAAAACCTTCCTTTATCAGAGGCCGGATGGTACGGTTCAGAGTGGTTCTGTCTATGGATATCTCTCTGGCCAGTTCATCCTGAGAAATTCCTTCAATATTACTTAGTCCCATGAGTATGGGAATCTGCCCGTATCCCAGCCCGGGATAATGGCCCTCTCTTTTCAGGAAGCTAATAAATCCTCTATATAATATGGATATCCACTTTCCTGGATGTTTTATGGAATTAATGTTGCGCATGCAACAAATATATCATGAGAATGTTGCTTATGCAACATTTATTGCCAAGGTTCTTAAAAACTCCCGGTTTCTCTTTGCCATTATTCCTAAATACTGCATGGATGTTTTTTCTTGTTATTCATGTATCTCTGTAATAAAATCAATATAGATCACCTCAGGAGGCATTCCATGTCCCATTCCCCTAATCCCAGCAGATATCAAAAAATGCAGTACAACCGCTGCGGCAACAGCGGCCTGAAACTTCCGGCCATATCCCTGGGATTATGGCATAACTTCGGCGACGTAACCCTCTATGACATTAGCCGGGATATGGCCCTGCTAGCCTTTGATCTGGGCATCACCCAGTTCGATCTGGATAATAACTACGGCCCTCCCGGGGGAAGTGCAGAATTAAACTTCGGCCGAATAATGCGGGAAGACCTTGCCCCCTACCGGGATGAGCTGATCATTAGTACCAAGGCGGGTTACGGCATGTGGGAGGGGCCCTACGGCGATTGGGGTTCTAAAAAATACCTGGTATCCAGCCTAGATCAAAGCCTGAAACGTATGGGGCTGGATTATGTGGATATTTTTTATCACCATCGCCCAGACCCTGATACACCTCTGGAAGAAACCATGGGAACCCTGGACCTAATGGTCCGTCAGGGCAAGGCGCTATACGTGGGAATCTCCAACTATTACGACCCCATGGAGGCCTCTAGGGCCATTGAAATACTCAAGGACCTGGGAACCCCCTGTCTTATCAATCAGGTGAAATTCAATATGCTGGACCGCTCCATGGATAACGGGCTCAACGAAACCTTGATTGAATCGGGAGTGGGCTGTATCACCTTTTCCCCCCTGGAGAAGGGACTGCTCACCGACCGTTATCTCCATGGGATTCCTGAGGATTCCCGAATGGCCAGCGGTTCTCCCTTTCTTCAGAAGGGCGAGCTCACCGATGAAAGGCTGGGTAAACTTCGGGCCTTAAATGCCATAGCCGATATGAGAGGCCAAAGTCTGGCTCAAATGGCTCTGGCCTGGAATCTTCAGCGGCCCGAAGTGACTTCGGTGCTTATTGGTGCAAGTAAGGTTGATCAGATTGAGGATTGTGTGAAAGCCCAGGAGAATACTCGATTCACCAAGAAAGAACTGGAAGAAATTGACGGATTATGTCGTTGAGCATAAAAAAGGCCGATCCATTAGGACCGGCCTTGCTGCCACCGAAGAGATTTGAACTCTTGACACGAGGATTTTCAGTCCTCTGCTCTACCGACTGAGCTACAGCGGCTTACGGGGACTGATATTAGCCAAGCCGCAAAAAAATGTCAAGCTGGATTATAAAAAAGCAACGCTTTGCACCTTGAATCACCGGGCTTGAATCACTATAATTCCTTTCCATGAATATAGAACGACCAAAATCAACCCATTGGGCGGATATCACCGCCAGTAAGATTGTTCGAGAGAGGGGAGAAAAGGAGCATTATACCTGTGCTTCGGGTATCACTCCTTCGGGTACAGTGCACATCGGAAACTTCCGGGAGATCATCTCGGTGGAACTGGTAGCCCGTGCTTTAAAACAGATGGGCCAAAAGGTCCGCTTTATCTATTCCTGGGATGACTACGATGTGTTTAGGAAGGTCCCTCAGAATATGCCCCAGCAGGAATTGCTGCAGACCTACCTGCGAAAACCCATTACATTGGTCCCCGATGTGCTGAGCAATGAAAAAAGCTACGCCGCAAAAAATGAAAAAGATCTGGAAAAACTACTTCCCCTGGTGGGCGTAGAACCTGAATATATCTACCAGGCTGAGCGCTATCGCTCCTCCTATTATGCCAAGGGTATTCGAAAAGCCCTGGAGCAAAGGGAAGAAATCCGAGGCCAGCTGGATGAACATCGAACCACTCCGCTGGCCGAAGACTGGTGGCCTGTTTCTGTTTTCTGTACCGCCTGTGACCGGGACACCACCACCGTGGAGAACTGGGATGGAGAATGGGGCGTAACTTACAGTTGTGAATGCGGCCATAAAGAG
>JAQICO010000093.1 GCA_027858495.1 Spirochaetaceae bacterium | reverse complement strand
GAGAAATTCTTCGACGAAACTAGGATGTTGTACTTCAATATCAAGGAGTCTCTGAATCCTTTTCAGCAGCAGATATGGGAGAAAGATTTATTGAATCCTTTGTATTGTAGGGCCGTATAATTTTATTATAAAGGAGTAAATGTCAGGAAAAAGGAACATTATATAACCGCTTTAATCATACTTTCCGTCTCTTTAAGAACTTTCTTCTCGTTATACTTAATAAAAAAAGCTCCTGCAAATAGGCAGAGTCCAAATCCCAGCAATCCGCTTATTCTCACTCCCATGTCATGTCCGGGGTCTTTACCCAGGGAGGTTAAGGCTGCAAAGGATAAAACTCCAAAGGTTTGGCCAAATTTCTGCATAAGAGTTCTTGCGGCAAAAAACATCCCCTGCTGCTTTACTCCTGTTTTAAGGGCATCATGCTCGGCAATATCTGCTAAAACTGCATTGGGCAATACTCCTAGAAAGGATAGAGGGATTGAGTAGAGTATCACCACCAGGAATGCCTGTAATTTTTCAGATATGGGAAGATGGCCTAAAAAGAATATAAAAAAGAAGATAAATCCCATAAAAAAGAAGGACCCGATGATCAATGGTTTTTTACCCAGCTTTTTTGCCAGTATATTTACAAGAGGGTAGAAGACGAAGGAGACTAAAACCATCAAGGGTAAAAGAATACCCATAATGCCGTCGGATAGGCCTAACAGTACGGTTATATAATATAACAGTCCGGTCATCACGATGGTTAAACCCATGAAGTAAGAAAAATCAGCCACAACATAATATTTGAAGCTTTTATTTTTAAAGGTATTTTTTAGTGCTTCAAAGAGTGATGCACTGGAGGGTTCCCCATGGGCATATTTCTTTTCGTCTAGAAATAGACCGGGCAGTAACATCAATATCATAGCAACAAAGGCTAATATCCCGATGGCTACTTGGATAGATAATGTTTTATCGTCGATGCCTAGCATGCTGCCCAAGGTTGGAACCATCGAGGCAATCACAATTCCCAGAGCATAGGTAATGGATATCCAGGTCGATAGATTTAGTCTTTCGTTGGCGTTATGTCCAAGTTCTGGGAGCAATGCAAAAAAGGGCGTGACATAGACCGTTAAAAATAGATAAAAAAGTACCTGCATAGAAAAGAGCCAGATAATATTCATGGTACTTACACCATTTACAATAGGAATAAACATCAGAGTACAGAAAATAGCTGCCGGTGCCGCTCCTGCAAGTAGAAAGGGGACTCTTCTTCCTCTTTTGCCTTTCCAACGATCACTCATATTTGCGATGATTGGGTCTGTTATGGCATCGAAGAGTCTTCCGCTTGCTGCTATAAGGGTTAGAACATTTAAAACTACAAGAAACACCGTCTGGGTGATTTTTAAAGTTAATCCCGATCCAGCAGGCGGAATATAGAAATAAACAAGTTGCAGGCTTACAATATTAATCAGTATAGACCAACCCATCTGACCAATTGCGTAGATAAAAATTTTGCTTTTGGGTAATTTCTCTTTCATTTTTTCTCTCCTGTTAATAGTTCAATGACTCTATAGGCTCCATTATAAGTTCCGATTTTATGGGCCTTCAATATATTCTCTACCATCATTTTTATAATACCCTTTTCGTGTAACAGCAAATTTAACATCTGTTCAATCTTATCCTGGGTGTCACATTCTATGGTTCCATCGCCTATTTCCGCCGCTCTAATAGCACCCCAGGCCTCATGGCCGCCAACTCTTTTTATCATCAATTTGGGTACGGGATAGAAGGCTAACTCACTGGGTTTTGTAACAAGTATATCACTGGCCCTAAGCAGTAGATTTGTACTGTAAACTGCTGCATAAATATCGTCATTACAAAAGCAGTGGACCCCCGATACATCCCCTTGGATTGCTTGATGACTAAAATTCAGAGTATCCTGCCAATCATTTTTATGGAGGGTGGTGATCTCCAACAATTCAGGAATATCCAGGGATAATTGATTCCACATCTTTTCATGATCACCCACATTGATAAAAAGAACCGCTTTGCCTTTTTTTATACGCGGAAGAATATTTTTTATGATTTTCACAAAGATAGACCGTTGTGCCCCAGCACCGCCAATGGTCAATAAAACTCGCAAGGCTTTTTCACTGCGTAGTCTATCCATTCGTTTTTGGCTGTCTGCTTCCAGGTTTGAAACTATTTCATGATCGATATAGTGACCCACTTCAAAAATTTCACCCTCCGGTATGGGTTTTAATGTTTTTTTTGCCATGCCGTTTAAGGTTTTATAGCCAAAATATGAGGAGGGAGTCTGTACGGTATGTTTGGAACCTTCAGCCAAATGCAGTGCCATGGGCCAGTTATCCGGTATAACATTAAGCACATTTGTTAGGCCTGCGTGCAGCGCCGCCTGAGCAGGCCATACATGAGTTGCAACACAGGGCATATCCCTTGGAATATTTTTAAACACTGGAGCCATTAGTTCGGATATTTTTTGGTCCTGAGCATTGTAATTTAATTTTCTAAATCCTTCAGAGTTCAGGGGGTCCCAATAAAATTTATTAAAGAGTTTATATTTTTGAGAAAGTCTTGAACCCAAAGAGTATAGTTTATTCAAATGGGCGATAACCCTTCCTCCAAGGCTGTTTTGAAAACTATGAAGGTCAAACCAATAGGGGATGTAACCCAAATGATTTGCAGCAGAAGCAATGGCCATGGATATTCTGTAGTGCCCAAAGCCCATACGGATATTTCCAACAATAATACCTTTTTGGGTATCTAGGGTTTCGTCAGTCTTTTCTAAAAGGATTTCCTTTACTCCCATGGCCGGCCCAAGGATCGGGTTGGTTTTAATTCCAATGGGATAATCAGTATTTAAGTCATCTCCCAAGGTTCTGATAAATTTTTTCTTGCTTCTAAGGGCCTTCTTGTATGTTGAATTGGCAATTTTATTTCCGAAGATTTCTCTACTTTTATCCATTTTACCTCACAGCATAAAAATATATTAATCACAGTAATATATTTAACATTGTTAATTTTCTTATGTAATTGTCGATCTGTCAACAAAAACTTTATTACATTTATATCTTTGCTATCGAGGTTCTTTTTGCTATCATAAAGTATGGAAAAAAAAGTGGATAAAAAAACAATTCAAAGAAATCGAGTAACAAAATACTTCTTAGACGCTTCCATTGAGATCATTAAAGA
>JAQICO010000293.1 GCA_027858495.1 Spirochaetaceae bacterium | reverse complement strand
GATTTCCCTGATCGCTCATGGCAAAACTCAGGGTGGCTGATTTCTGTTCGTTCAGCTGCAGAAGTAATTCCCGTATGAGGTAAACCAGTCCACGCAGGTTATTGTCTAAATATTCATCGATTTCCTGAACCTTCATATCCAGGGGAAATCCCCCCTCGCTTCCACTGGGGCTCAAAATTACAGCCCGGTCCAGAGTGCCGCCAAAACGCAGCGCTTCTCTTATCAGTGTTTTTGCAGAAAAGACCGACGAACGGTTCCAGGGAATCACCAGAAGATCTTCCCGTCCACTTTCATTGGAGGCACTGGATTTTGAGGCTACCGGAGCAATAACACGATTGCCCTTCTTTAATTCCTTTTCCACCAATTTATGGCCCAAGAGACAATCGCTCCCAGTAATTAATACCACTTTTCCCATGAGTCTATAGTATCCAACATATCATCGGTGGTCAACCATAATTGCTCTATCATTGAGGGCTATCATTGAGGGCCATATAATTATTTATGATGGGTTCTCATATGCTGAACCCTAAAGCCCGATTCCTGATATTTTGTTATCCAACGATCCAGGGCTTTCCAAAGGCGTTTTCTCTTGATCCAGCCGATGAAGAGAAGGTTTCTTTGTTCCAATCGGGCCATTATAAAGAGCCAACTGCTGATCTCTTCAAAACCCTGCTGGTTGAACCAAAGAATATTGTCGTAGATGTTTACTCCGCAGATTTCCTGGAAAAGAGGATCATCAAAGAGTTTAGACAATTGTCCAAGTAGATCGTTGTTTTTATGCCAATGCCTCATTCTAAATAATGCCTTTAACAGTGCACTGGAATTATAGGGGATCCATGGTTCCTGAGGATTTGTCCTGCGCTGTTTGAGTTGAGTAATTATATCCCATTTCGTCAGCATGACGTCTCCAGACATTCCGCTTATTTTCTGCAGCGGGCAAATCAACAGCCAAAGAGCCAGAAGCTCTGCGTTTTCCCGACGGGTTTCCATCGAACCGGGTAGAGGGTGCTGGGCTGTGATATTGTGCCAACGCCTTAAGGATCTTCTTAAGGTTCTTTTAAACCTACCCACACTGGGCATGCTTCGGGATTTATTACCCAACTTACTTTGTATTCTCTTGAACCATTGTTTGATATCTTTATCCTGTTGAAATACCTGGTGAAGTTTTCCCTTTTTATCAAACAGTGCATCGCTAAGGGCATCTAAATTCCGTTGATTTAAATATCCGCCCAATGCGGAATAGAGGGGTTTTAAACTATGATCCAGAATGGCCTGTTCTATGGAAGGTGTTCCCCGTCCATTCAACTCATTACAGATAGCCTGGTAAAGGCGATCGGGACCATCCTGAACTTCTCTGAACTTGGTAAACAGCTGGTATCCGTATCCAGGGACATGGAAATAAAGCCCTTTATTAAATATTTCACTACTGTTGCGGATAAACCATAAGTTACAGCGGTGTTCGTGAAAGATTAAAAAGTGTGAGCTATGATTCTGACATCCCATCAGAGAGCCTACGCTGTATTTATGTCCGTATGCCATATGGACGGTTCCTTGAGCCTCATCCATGCGGTTGTTGTAGATAAAAAGGCTGTTTTTCCCTTGATGACGGTTCGAATAGGCGTAAATATGTTCCTGTACCGAGCCGTGACTATCGGGTATATCGTAAAGCTGAAACATGGCTGCGTCGGAAAACATCTGACGCTGTTTCATAATAGGATAAATTTCCCTTTGGTGGCGGGACAATAATTCTTCATCGGGTTCTTCATCGTAATAGGCCCGGCTGTACTCCATTCCGTACTTTTCCCGGTAACCTTCCAATTGCCCATGGCCAAGCATGGGCAGGCCGGGCAGAGTGAGCATCAGCATCAGAGAACCAAAGTATTTATCTCCACGGCCGAATTGTTCCTCGGCTGTGTCTTCGTCGGGGTTGCTCATAAAGTTTACATAGCGTTTTAAAATTTCAGGATCGTAGTCCAGGGTCTTTTTTATGAGCTGGCGGAATTCATCGTTTTTTTCATCCTTCACCATGTTCATAAAGGCGGAATTATATACTCGATGCATTCCCAGGTTGCGTACAAAATACCCTTCCATCATCCAGAAAGCCTCGGCCAGCAACAGGGTATCGGGGCATTCCTCGGCCACACGCTGCACCACTTCTCTCCAGAATTCTTCGGGCATGGCTTTGTGAAAATCCATGTCGTCCAGGGCAGATTGAGAACGAGAGGGGATGGCTCCTCCTTCTCCCGGTTTGGGGTACCATAAGCGGCGGATATGTTTACGGGCCAATACCATGGCCGCATCAAAACGTATGATGGGAAAGTGTCTGGCCACCTGCAGAATTTGTTGAATAACCGCTTCTCTTGCCTGGGGATTGAGAAAATCTATCTGTGCTGTATCGTTCCAAGGCATGGTGGTTCCGTCGTTGCCATGATAAATATAACTTACCTTCCCGGTATTCTTATCTATTCGTTTGAAGGTCACTGCGCAGTCGCTCTGGTCGTAATAATGATCCTCCAGGTATACCTCCATGGATGGATCTTCCGACAGATTAGGACCGTTATAATTGTATTGAGGGAAGGGATTATCCTCCCGTTGTATAAACCATTGGGGTTTGTTACGTATCCAGTCCGAGTCGATGCCGCAATGATTGGGTACCATGTCGCTGGCCATGCGTATTCCCCGTAGCTTACACCGTTCTTTGAGAATGGCCATGGCCTCTTCTCCCCCCAGTTTGTGGGCGATGTGATAATGGTAAAGGGAATAGGCCGAGGCTTCAGCTTCTGGGTTTCCGCAGAGCTTTTTGATATGCTGTGATGCAGGACTGCGTTCCCATATTCCGATTAACCAGAGTCCGGTAAAACCGCAGTTTGCTAAAAAATCCAGCTCTTCGTCGGGAATATCTGAAAGACTGCTGATTTCTCTGTTATATTTTTTTGAAAGCTGAAACAGCCAGACCAGGGCATTTTTAGCCAGTAAAATTACCCGGGGCATCCACCCCGAATCAGGGCTGTACCGAGCTTGATCATCTTCAAGAAATGAGAAATCTACCCCCTCGGCAGGACCGGGGCCGGGTAATCTGACTTGACTCTCCTCGGAGATTAAATCCAGTCCTTGAAGTAGAAGCTGAAGCCACTCTTCCAGAAAATCCACCCAATTTTCCCGAATGTATTTCAGCTGTTCAACTAAAATAGGGCTGTGATTAATGGGCATTCTAAGAAAATCCATGGGGGCCATTTTGTTGGGGCCCAAGGTTCCAGAAGTTTTCATCAATGCTTCCAAACATTTAATGATCTTTCCGAATCCTTTATGGTTTTGCCATTTTTTATAACCTATCAAGGGTTGTAGCTCCACCACGGCTGGATTTTCCGATAGTAATTGAAGTAAAACCATCTGTTCCAGGGCCAATTGTCTCCATTTCGGTTCTTGTAGCCATTGATCGTTTTTTTTATCTAAAAGAGGGTTGGGGCAGTATTCCTTGAGAATCTCTTTGAACAGTTCATCTCTTTCTTCGTGATTGCTTATGTCTTGAAGCCCCACTTCCAGGTTTTCCCAGAATTGGGGTTCTTGTTTTTTCGAAAATTGTTCCAATACTACTCGGAAAATACTGTGCAGCAGGGCGGATCCGTAAAAGCTCCCTGTGCTGAGTTTTCTTTTCTGGTTGATATAATCTTTATGCCTGCTTTGCAGGAGGTGTTCCTTATGCCGAGCGTCGGTGGTGGAGCTGAGCATCAATTGACCCTTAAGGGAATACTCTTTTAGAGGCAGTTCTACCAGTTTCCGGTTTTCCCTGGCCAAAGGGAATTCTACCATGGGTATCAGTTCGCTAAGTTTTTCCAAGCTATGCTCCTTAACTTTCAATCGCCCTAATCTGATCGCGTAATTCCGCGGCATCTTCATAGGCTTCTATGCGTATCGCCTCTTCTAGGCGCTGTTCCAATTGTTCCAGACGGTCGATTTCATCTCGTTGTAGTAGATTCATCTCAACCGCCCGGTTCTCAAAAAGCTCCTCTTCAATACGCAGCTCCAGTGGGGCAACCACAGCCAGTTCCATGGCATCCACAGGATCAAGAATATTTCCCTGATCCTTCTTGGATGAAAGAAACAGTTGTGCCTGTATATCGCCTTCATTAAATCCGAGTTCTATGAAGCCGGATTTTTTATGCAACAGCAATTTGGAAAAAAGCACTGACAGGCTGGATTCCATTTTCCCTTCAAGCCCTTTAAGTATTCTTTGGGCCTGGCTGTTGGTGAGGTAAATTGGAAGTACTCTTTTCTCCTGCCGAAATTTAATCAACAGGACTGTACCAAGGGATGTCCGGGCTACAGTCCAAATTTCACCGTTTTTCATGAGTCCAATCGGCTGAAATCCAGGGTGGCAAAATAATCCTCCAAGGTTTCAGCTCGACGGATTTGTTCAACTCGTCCATCGGAGGTCAACAGTAATTCCGGTGGTCTCAGTTTCCCGTTATAATTAAAACCCATGGCTCTACCGTGGGCCCCGGAATCATGAATTATCAGTACATCTCCCTGGTCTATCTGAGGTAACGACCGGTCTATGGCAAATTTATCGTTGTTTTCACAGAGAGAGCCAACCACGTCATAGATATGATCCCTGGGAGCCTCTTCCTTTCCCATTACCGATATATGGTGATAGGCACCATACATCCCCGGACGCATCAGGTCCGCCATGGAACTATCCACACCAATATAATTTTTATAGGTGTTTTTATGATGAATCGCAGTGGTGACCAAATAACCGTAGGGGCCGGTGATCATCCTTCCTGATTCCATCACAATTTTCAGGGGCTTTAAAGCATTGTTGATTATATATTGTGAGTACATTTTTTTAATGGACAGGGAAAGCTTTTCAATGTCTACTGGTTCTTCATCTTCTGTATAAGGAATTCCTATTCCACCACCAAGATTAATAAGTTCGAAGGTGATGCCAAGCTCTTCGCTCAAATCTGCCACCAGTGTTAGTAGTATTTCTGCAGTCTCAATAAAATAATCGGTTTCCAATTCGTTGGATGCCACCATGGTATGCAGCCCGAAATGACGGACACCCAGATCTTTCAATCTCGCATAACCCTCAAAAAGCTGTTCCCGCATAAGGCCGTATTTTGCTTCTTCGGGGTGACCGATGAATGCGTTGCCCTTCTTTAGAGGACCGGGATTGTATCGTAAACTCATCAGATCGGGTAAGCCCAGCTTTTCAATATGATCGATATGGCTGATATCATCCAGGTTTATCACCGCTCCAAGCTCCAGGGCCTTTTCCTATTCTACCAAAGGAGTATCGTTGGAGGTAAACATAATATTTCTACCCTTGATGCCTGCCTTTTCTGCCAGTATCAATTCTGCCATGGAGGAACAGTCGGCCCCCATGCCTTCTTCGGCAAGTATCTTTAATATATAGGGGTTGGGCAGTGCCTTTACGGCGAAGAAGTTCATAAACTGTCGAGGCTGCCATTCAAAGGAGGCTTTTAACCGCCGGGCATTTTTTCTAATGGCTTCTTCATCATAAATATAAAAGGGAGTGGGATATTGCTTTATAATACCTTTCAACTCATTTTGATTAAAGGGTAGGGTCTTTTTTGTCATTGATTTTCCTCCTGGGTGCACCAGCTTCTGAATGCCGGCTCCGATATTCTTCTTAAATGATCCAGCTGCTTCATCTCCTGTTCTTCCAAACGATTTCTCAGTGGATTTAATAAATCTGAAGCATAGCCGCATTCCTGGGCCCTAAGATAAAGATAATCTATCAACTCTTCCCTGTCCATGCTGGAAGACCTCCTCTTATTCGATGAAAGATGATTGTGCTGTAATAGTCCTAGTGACATTATAGGATGAAAGAGGGTAAAATTAGAAGTCAAAGTATAAAAAAAGGAGTAACCTATGACTCGAATTTGGGCATTATTAGGCCTGGTTCTGCTTTTCAGCTGTAAGGTAGATCTTCATCCCGTATATTATTTGGATCAAGAAAATCAGGATGCCAAGTCTATGGTCTATATAAATGGGCAGGGAGAAGTGATTCTTCAAGAGGATTTTCAGCTCTGTCATAACTTTTCTCAGGGCTATGCACGGGTTATGAAAGATGGGCTCTACGGCTATATCGATAAAAAGGGTAATTGGCTGGTGTCTCCCCGTTTTCAGGCTGCCGAGGATTTTCAGCAGGGACTTGCCATGGTGGTGGATCAAGGGAAATGCGGCTATATCAACTTAAAGGGGGAGTTCCTCTTTCCTCCTCAATATGACCGGGCCGGACTTTTTTCAGAGAATAGGGCTCCTGTAATTTTGGAAGATCAGGGATGGTTTATCGATTCTCTTGGTCGAAGAAGAGTTAACTTTCCCTTTGAATATGCCGGGTCTTTAAAAAACGGTAGGTCCTTAGTTTTATCCCAGGGTAAATTCGGTTATATCAATTCTCTTGGAGAAGTGGTTATTCCTCTGGAATACGATATGGCCTTCGATTTTTCTGAAGGATTGGCTCTGGTGGTAAAAGACAGTGCAGGCGGATTTCTCAACACCAAGGGAGAACAGGTCGTTGAAATGGAATTTGAAAACGCAACATCCTTCAGTCAGGGGATGGCTTCTTTCAGAGCAAAGGATGGAATGTTGATGGGTTATATCAATAAAAAAGGGGAGGTTGTCATAGAGCCTCAGTTCCGCTATGCCGCACCCTTTTCTGAGAATCTTGCGCGAATCCAGGATGCAGAAAGTGGTAAATACGGTTTTATAGACCTCCAGGGGGAAAAGGTCATTCCGGCGCTTTATCAGTACGCCGAGGATTTTGACAATGGATTGGCCATGGTCATAGAAGATACTCAAATAGAATATATAAGTCCTCAGGGAGAGCTGCTCTGGCAGGTTGAAAGAGAGGTGAATAATGTCCCCTGATCAAATAGAGATAATCAAACCCGACGATTTTCATCTCCACCTACGGCAGGGAGAGATGCTTCAGCAGCTTGCTCCATACAGCAGTCGAGCCTTTGCCCGGGCAATGGTGATGCCCAATATCTCACCTCCCGTTAAAGATTCCCAAGGATTAACGGACTATAAAAAGGATATCCTAAGGGCGTCTGGAGAGGATTTTACTCCTCTGATGACCTTTAAGCTTTTACCGGGTATGAAGGCACAAACTGTGGCTGCCATGATAGACGCCGGAGCCATCGCAGGAAAATATTATCCCGCAGGGGCCACTACCAATGCCCAGGATGCCCTGGCTCATTGGCAGCAGTGCCGAGGAGCCCTGGAAGTGATGGAAGATAAGGAATTGGTTCTGTCCATCCATGCTGAAGATCCCCTGGCTCCGGCCTTGGAAAGGGAACAGGCCTTTCTGCCGGTGCTGGATGAAATTCGCAATGCCTTTCCTCGGCTGCCCATGGTGGTGGAGCACCTTTCTTCCCTGGAGGGCGCTTGGTGGATCAAGCAGCAGGGAGAGAATGTGGCCGCCACAGTAACCCTTCATCATCTTCTTTTTACCATTGAAAATATCATTGGCGGAGCGTTGAATCCTCACCTGTTCTGCCGACCTCTACCCAAAAATAAAGAAGATCAGCTGGCCTTGATCGATTTGGTGCTCACCGAGCATCCCCGGGTATTTTTTGGCTCGGACAGTGCACCCCATCCTCTGGAACGTAAGCAGTCTGCAGGCGGAGGAGCCGCCGGAGCCTTTACCGCACCGGTGTTGCTGCCCATGCTGGTACAGTTTTTTGAAGATCATGATTGTTTAGATAAATTGGAGGGCTTTGTCAGTCATCGGGGCGCTCATTTTTACGGTTTGCCTAACAATCAGCAGAAACTTAGGCTGCACCGTGAAAAATGGACCGTTCCCAAGATCATTCATAACGTTGTACCGGTCTTTGCCGGCAGAGAGCTAAACTGGCAGATCGGTTAAATGGAATAACCCATGGAGGACCATAAACCTCTCTTAACCGATCTGTAATTCCGCCGTTTCATGGATTTCCCTGGAAGAACTTGCCAATTCTACGGTGTATTTACCCGGTTCAACGGTCCATGCTTTTATATTTTCATCCCAATGGCTGAAGCTGTCACCGGACAGTGAGATTTTTACTGTCTCTTCTCTTCCGGCCTTTAGGTCTATCTTTTTAAAGGCCTTGAGTTCTCTTACTGCTTTTTCAACAGAGGGATTTTGGTGATGTATATAAATTTGAGCCGTCTCCATTCCGTCTCTTTCCGAGGTGTTTTTCAGTTTAAAACTAAGCTCCACCGATTCTCCCGGGGCAATCCTTTGGGCAGAAAGTTCAAGACCCTGGTATTGAAAGCGGCTGTAGCTTAATCCAAAGCCGAAGGGGAAAAGAGGTTCTATCTGTTTTTTATCGTACCATCGGTATCCCACAAAAATCCCTTCATCATAATGAACATCATAGACCGATCGTTTGTTTTCTTTTTCGTTTTGCCAATCATAGTATAACTTTTCACCCTGGGGAATATAACCGTATCCTGGGGAATCCTTAAAATCCCTCTCGATGGTAATGGGTAGTTTGCCCGAGGGATTCACTCTTCCGCAAATGATTTCTGAAATGGCTTGGCTGCCTGTTTGGCCTCCATACCAGCCGTAAAGGATGGCGCAGGCTTTATCTGCCCATTGGGTCATTTTAATACCATGGCCGGAATTCACCACTACCACGGTACGTTCATTCCATTGAAGATATTTCAGGATTTTTGCTTCCACATCAGGGGCTAACTCAAAGGGATGGTCCCAGCCCTCACTGTCAAAGGTTCCAATGCTTAATATAACGGCCGAGGCCTTGCTAATTTCTTGCTGGTTGGGTTCTTTGATATACAGTAAGTTCTCACCGTAGAAATCTCCCAGGCTGTTTAAGAGAGTAGCATGATCATAACCCTCACAGGAGGCCGCCCCTCCGCCTTTAACGTTTTTTTCCACGTAATCTCCGGTGAGTAAAATGCTTCCTTCAGACTTTAGGGGGAGCAATGCATGGTCATTTTTAAGCATCACCACACCCTCTCTTGCAGTCTGTAGCGCCACTCTTTGGTGGTCGGGGAAATTGGCCAATAATTGAGGCTTTTTGAAGTCTTTCTTATAAAAATCCATGGCGATGCAGGTCTTTAGAATTGGGAAAACCATGCCATCCAGATCGCCTTCATTTACC
>JAQICO010000407.1 GCA_027858495.1 Spirochaetaceae bacterium | reverse complement strand
AAAAGTCATGATTTAGTTCTGAGACAAGGCGATTTTTGAACCGGCAACGCAGTGTAGATGTGCTACATGAGTAGCCCGTGCAGAAAATCAACGCAGTATCAGGGCTAAAGGGGACTTTTGCGACAGCCCCTTTTTTTATTTACTGAAGAGGTATAGGTCATAACCCCCTATATAAAAGATATGTACAACAACACAAGAAACAATAGCTTTTCAGAATTATACGAAAAGCCTAGAGAAAAAATCACTAGACAAGGACCAGGAGCACTCAAAGACTGGGAACTTACCGCTCTGCTCTTAGGCTCAGGCGGCAAAGATAGGGATGTAAAAACTCTCTCATTTGAATTGGTATCGTTGATGGATTCCAAGAATAATTGTCTTCAAATGGCGGATCTGTTGAACATAAAGGGCATTGGACAAGCCAGAGCCAGCCTTTTTTTGGCGGCCATGGAATTAGCCAGGCGTAAACTCTACCCCAACCGAAAAAAGATCAATCATCCTAAAGATTTAATGATGCACCTGGACCAGTATGCCGACCGGAAACAGGAATGTTTTTTCACGCTGTCCTTAAGTGGAGCCAATGAGATTCAGCGAATACGACTGGTATCCCAGGGGATTGTAAACCGGACATTGGTGCACCCCCGTGAAGTTTTTGCAGACCTGGTGTCTGACCGCGCAAGTTCTGTAATTCTTGCACATAACCACCCTAGTGGAAATCTGATTCCCAGCCCGGAAGACCGAGAGGTCACCACCCGCCTAAAACAATCGGGTGAGTTGTTGGGCATTGAAGTGTTGGATCATATCATCTTCAGCGACCGGGGTTATTACAGCTTTCTGGAGGGGGGTGAGATGGGATGATTTTATTGCTAATGTTGAATCTTAAAATCCTCCTTTATTCTTGAAACCATTATAGGTATATCAATAGATCCCTCCAGGCCATATATTCATTGACCAACATGGAAAAGGAATTAACTCGTGACTGCTCATAAAACAAGCGGGAATCTTCCAACTCTGCATCTGAATATTCACCCAATTGATTGAGAAATTTAGCCTCTTCATAGAGATCAGATGACTGTTCTTCCTCTAACTCCGCCACTAGCCTATTCTGCTCTGTATTTTTAAGGGCAATAAGAACCTGCTGCAGAGTTAGCTTGCTTTCCATTTCCGCCTGCTGAGCCTCCAGTTTAGACTGATTTAGTTCCAACTGATATTCCGATGGGTCATCACTCTGCCAATCATTCAGAGAAAAGACCAGCTCAATACCAGCCTGCCAGTGGAGAGAACTGGAAGACTGTGAATCTGAAAGATCAGGAAGATTCATATTGACTGACAGATTTAAATCAGGATCAAAAATCCTTGTATCCGATAATTTTTGCTGGTTGCTCTCCACGGTAAGATAAGAGGATTCCACCGAATAGACCTGGGAAGAATCGCTAAGCTCGGGAATTATATGTTCTTTCATATCCTCCAGTTCAGCACTGATTATATCGCCGGAGAAGAATTCCATAGCGTCCAAATTGAGGTTGGCACCAAGTTTCTGTAACACAAGGGATTCACTGGCCTGTAGTGTGGTCTGTTGATTGCTTAATTCACTTCTAGCTTCAGTCCAATCTAAGAGATCCTCTCGTAGAGCATCAAATGTTGATTCTCCTGCCTCATAACGGATTTTCTGATCGCGGTAGATTATTTCCTTTAAAACGACGATCTCCTTCTGAATAGCCAGCTGCTGCTGGGAACTCATCCAATTAAGCACAGCCCTCAAGGCATCATTTTCGGTTTGTACAGCTGTCTCTTCTGCTAATAGTAAAGCCTTTTCATATTTTATATTAAACTGCCCTCTATCATCAGAATGAAACAATGGAGTAAAATTGAGACCTAACGACCCATTGAAATCATCATCCATGGAGGCATTCATAGATAACTGATCGAAAAGGGGAAGTTCTACTGCCGCAGAGGAAACCCAGTCAGCTCCATCACCGGAATCGGATAGATTGTCACTTCCCGAAGAATCTCCACTGAATGTAAATGTTGTTTCATTGAGCTTTAAAACACCCTCTAAATTATTCCTGGCCACAATCACATCAAGGATAGTTTTTTTATATTCGCTACTGTTTTCCAGGGCATAATTGCATATATCTTCCAGGCTATTGAAAGTCTGAGCACCAACCATAAATTGACATAAAGTGACAAAAAAAAGAGGCAAAATATATTTTATTGAGTTCATATCAAACCTCCCTCAAAGTTTCTGCGATATTACCCTTTACTGCGGATAAGGAGGGAAGCAGCCCCAGAACTCCGCCAAATAGCACGGCAAGTAGAACACTTTTAACCACAGAGAGGAACCTGATTCCCGCTGCCTCAGAAAATTGAAGGGAAACTTCTCCCACCAGTGGTGAGAGGGTATTTAGTACAGGACGAGAAAGAATCAGTGCCAGAATGACTCCTATCACTGCACCGGTGAGACTGAGCATTAATGACCAAGTCCAGAACTCCATAACCACTTCTTTTTGGGATGCTCCCAGTGCCCGCTCCAGGGCGATATCTTTACGCCTATTCAAAGCCTCAACCACCATAATACTGAAGATTCCCAGGGAACTGGTTAAAAGAAGAACCATTCCCAGTATGGACAGAGACACCGAAAAGACATTGACAGACTGTCTGAGCTCCTCCATATAGGAGGATGTTCCTTTGGTGGATCCTTCCCAACTGACAACAGAAATATCATCCCCATAATTCATGGTTAGAACCTGACGAATGGAGGATGTAATCTTTTCCACCGACTGTCCTTGGGCCTTCACTACAAATTGTGCTGACATCATATTCATCATCCTCTGTCGGTTGCCACCGGCCGTAAGGAGGGCCGTATAGGGGTATATAAGATCAGCGATACCGTAGGAACGACGGAAGACTTCTCCGGGAGATTGATACACCCCAGCCACAGACATCTGCTGAACCACATTCTGCTGACGGCTTCGACTTCCCGGTCCACCGCGCATTAACATCTCTCCGGGAGGCTGTATCCATTGGCCTAGGGCCTCTTCTACAGAACCGTAGAGAATTTTTGCAGTATCCGAACTGATCCAGACCTTTTTAAAACCCGAATCAAAATCCTCATCTGTCATGGCTCTCCCGACAACAATTTCAAGTGAAAAAATATCAAAGTAATCCGGTCCCGTACCGATGGCAGTTCTGAGATTATAAGACTTTCCTTGAGTGGTCACCTGATTGAAGGGAGGAGTTACTATGGGAAATGCCGCAGTAATCTCTTCTATATCACTGACAACTAGGGAGGGTGCATGGGAATCCCATTCCTCAGGACGTTCAGGCTCCACCCTCCCCGATGAGTCCCAGTAACCATTGGCCACATATAGAATAACTCCACCGGAATCCATCTCTGCGTTTATTTGTTCTTTCAGAATAGTAGCGGCACTATTGGTTAAAATTAAGATTCCTGTCCCCAGGGCGACTGCGGCCAAAGTCATCATTATTTTTGCC
>JAQICO010000172.1 GCA_027858495.1 Spirochaetaceae bacterium | reverse complement strand
GTCCTCAGACATATTCCAATCGGGGTGAACCTTCTTTAGCAGCCTGTATTCCTTCTCGTTGTAAAAACGTCCGATGGGTTTTGCAGGATTTTTAAAGGCTGGATCCTGGGCATCTACAAGTATTTGAGTAATCAGGGTTACCGCCCGAGTATCCATTTTGCGGGTACGGAATTCATTGTCCAGGGCCTGTTGAATCTGATAGCCGATGGCTCCCTGGGTATCGGCATCACAGCTGACCAGGGGGACCGAATGCATTTGGGCCACTTCCTGGGCTATTTCCGACCGACGCAGAATAAATCCTACCTGGGGGCCGTTTCCGTGGGTAATAATGGCCCTGTTTCCCCGCTGAATTATTTGGGCTATCTGCTTGGCCGTTTCACAAACGGCGCTATATTGGTCTTCCACGCTTAGATGTTCTGAGTCCTTGATTAGAGAGTTTCCTCCCATGGCAAGAAGGATGGTTTTTTCCCCCATGGCTTAGAGCTTCTCTTTTAGGGCATAGGGCAGGGCAGCATAAAAGGCGGAACATATTTCCAGATCATCGATGCGGTTCTTTTCGTTGGGGGCGTGGGCTTCCTTTTCATCGCCCGGTCCAAAACCGATGGTGGGAATTTTATGGCGGCCGCAGATGGCCACTCCGTTGGTGCTGAAGGTCCATTTATCGATTACAGGTTTTTTTTGAAAAAGTTGCTCATAGGCGGCAGCTCCGCCCTGCACCAGGGGATGATCTTCTTCAATTTTCCAGGTTGGGAAATAGAGTTCCTGAAAGTAGGGATAATTCCGGTAACCCAATTCTTTGTATTCCGGCATGGTCACCGATTCCGGTTCTTCTCCCAGGGCTTCTTTGATGTATTGTTTTACCTGAGAGATGGCCAGATTTGCATCTTCCCCCCAGGTGAGACGGCGGTCCAGGTATAATCTGGCCACATCGGGTACGGCGCATTGGCTGGGGCCATGGACCTCCATCTGGGATACCACAATACTTCCCTTACCAAGAAAATTTCCCTGATCGGGCTGCAGATCCAGGTTGAGTTTTTCCATGGCCAGAGCAGCTCGGGAGGCCTTGTAGGCGGCATTCACTCCCCGCTCCGGAGCGGATCCATGGCTGGAGACTCCCTTGATGGATACCTCCATTTCCATACGGCCCCGATGTCCCCGGTAAAGCCGGCAGCTGGTGGGTTCTGTGGAAACGGCAAAATCGGGAATCAGTTTCTCTTCTTCGATCAGGTACTTCCAGCACATGCCATCACAGTCTTCTTCCATTACCGTAAAGGTGAAATAGAGGGTAAAATCCTCGGAGAAGTTCAATTCTTTGAGAATACGTCCGGCGGCGATCATGCTGGCGGCACCGCCCTTTTGATCGGTGGTTCCTCGGCCGTATACGTAGGTTTCATCTATATCGCCGCTGTGGGTTGGTCTGTTCCATTGGCTCAGGTCTCCCGTACCAACGGTGTCGATGTGGGCATCCAAGGCCAGGATCTTTTTTCCTGAGCCGATTCTGGCGATCACCGATCCTAATTTATCGATTCGGACCTCATCGAAGCCAGCTTCCTTGCATAGTTCCACAATCTTTTTACAGACCGCCTCTTCCTTCCCGCTATAGGAGGGAATTTTTACTATTTCAGAAAGAACTTCCGCGGTATATTGACGGTATTCTTTGGCTTTTTCTTGTATTTCTTTAAACATTTTGTGCCTCTTTTAAAACATAAAGGATGGGATTGGGGAAAACAAAATTTCCTTCAGAAAAACCAACTATCGCTATGATGGAGTGATGGTTTTCTGTTAATGATGTTGCTTTAAAAGAGTTTGGAGTAAAAAAAACCTTTGCGTATCCAGGAATCCTTGATAAAACCCATGATTTCCTCTCTTCCTTAATCATCTATGCTAGTTGGGGATTCGTCAATGTTTTTTTAAGATAGATGGGAATATTGCTGATTACTTTGTTATGAAATCGGACCTTAATAGGGGGCTTTAAAATATGGAGTTGGAAGGAGGGTTTTTTACTTAATGGATAATGTATACTTGTATTATGAATATATTAGTAACAGGTGCAACGGGAAATATTGGAAAAGAAGTAATAAAATCATTAAACGCAATGGATCATGATTCCAAGATTAT
>JAQICO010000037.1 GCA_027858495.1 Spirochaetaceae bacterium | reverse complement strand
AATCGCCCCTTCGATATTGGACGCCTGGGAGCTCTACGTGGTCTGGTTTCTGAATCGCAGGGAGATAGAGTATCGCGTATTGGAGAAAACGGTTATAGAGAAAAGACCTTTGGACAAACAGGAAGAGGGCCCGGCGATCTATTGGGCCCGCAGTTCTTAGCTCTTTCCGGTGAATACTTTTATGTTAGTGACTGGGGAAATAAAGAGATAGATAAATTTGCTCTATCGGGGGAACACATTTTATCCTTTGGTGAGCCCCAAGAAGATTTCCCTGGATTTAAGGGCCCTTCAGGCGTGGCTCTTACTCCTATGGGTTTGGCCGTGAGCGATCAACTAGCCGGGACGGTGTTCCTTTTTGATGAAAATGGGAATTTCCTCAAAATATTGATCGACCGTGGATTGGCTTCTCCGGAGGGTTTAACCATGGGTGAAGATGGCCGTCTGCTCATCGCAGATGGGAATCGAGTTCTGGCCTATGATTTGGAATTAGATGCTCTGAATCTTTTATATCAATCAGCCGAAGAGAATAGTCGTATTCTTAAGGTTTGCTATGATGAAAATGGAAATCTGGCCATTCCGGATTTTAATACCAATATAGTATCCCTTCAGACAGAGTTATCCACCCTTTATGGAGGTCTCTTTTTAAGAATCGACCGGGTGGATTCTCGGGCTTATCCCGAGGTGGTGGTGGATGTAACCGTAGAAGATATAAATGGTAGACCCTATGTCGGATTGGACGGCAGCAACTTCTTAATAAAAGAAGGGCCCCAGTATCTTCAGGATTTCCGTATGCTATCTGCGGGATATCAGACCTCAGAACTTTATTGTTCCTTACTGCTGGAGAATTCCCCAGAGATGGAAGAAAGGACACCACAGCTTCAATATAGTCTTTCAGACCTTCTTATAAATCAGCAGCAGGGGGATCGTTTTTCTCTTTGGACCCTGGGAGAAAATCCCTATGAAATGAGCAGCAATGCCGAGGATTTAATGCAGGATTTTAAAGAGCAGTGGCAATATCAGGAAAGCTCATCGGAAGACTCTTTCGATGTGGCTATTCGAATGGCAGCTTCGGCCATGCTGGACAGTCGAAAGCGTCGAATACTATTGTTTTTTTCAACAGGTCAGGTGGCCGCAGATGCCTTTGATACCTATGGATTGGTTGAACTTGCAAGCTATTTGAAAAATAATAATGTTCTTTTTTATCCTGTCTATGTGTCTTCCTCTGAGGATGCCCAAGAGTTGAATTATTTGGCAGAGCAGACCGGAGGAAAGATTTTTCATTCCCTGGATCCCCTTGGTTTAGGTCCTATTATTAGAGAAAGCCGTACGGTTAATCAGGGGAGTTATACCCTGCAGTTCCGTTCTATAGCGCCTAACGATTTTGGAAGGAAATATATACCCTTGGTACTTGAGGTAAACTATCTGCGTAAAAGCGGCCGCGATGAATTAGGGTATTTTGCCCCGCTGGATTATAGACCGAGAAATTAATAAAAAGAAAAATTAGTTGAAAGAAATCATCCCCTGAAGCAAAGGCTCTTTTAGACTACCTGGCAGTTCTGTCCAGGGGAAAACTGGTCACTGGTGACCAACCAATACAGTAAAGAATTATTAGATTCTGAATATGTTATTACAAGAGATGAGTTTGATTGGTGAAAATGGAGTCATTATAAATGTTGTAAAAAAAACCACTTTTCTGTTATTTGTTTTTCTATGTTTAGTCTTTATGTCCTGTGATACTGCCTCGGGCGGCAGCGGGGGATTATCGCAAAATCTTCAAGGGACCATATCGAGTAGCAGCTGGAACTTTGTTTCCGGGGTGGCGTTGGATAGTACAGATCAATGGAATATCCGTTTATACCCCTCTGACGCCAATCCTTCCTATGATCCTTGGAATTCCAATGCCTATGTTGGCATCCTACCATTGGTCTATTTTTCCATGGATAAACAAGCGGGACCTCAATCCTATACCATTACAACCTTTGGATTATACGATGGGCTTGGGCTGGGTGCTAACCGAGGTAATAATAATTTTGTAGCTTTTGATTCCGGTCAATTGGAGATAAGCTCCATCGATCTGGAAAATTATACAATATCTGGTAATATCTCTGCTGGAACCAATGAAGGGACCAGCAGTTTAGCAGGTAGCTTTTCAGTGGTGATAGAACATTAAATCATTTCCCCTGGAATTGAGTCTCCATCAAATCTATGGCTAGATTGATGGAGACAAGAAATATTAATCATTCCAACGATAGTAAAAAGGCATTCTTAAAACTACTCGGGTAATTCCCTGACTGCCCCTTTATCCGCACTGCTGGCCAGTAACGCGTAGGCCTTCAACGCCTGGCTTACCACTCTTTCTCTATTTACCGGAGTGAATGCCTTTTTCCCACGGCTTTCTTCCTTGGCTTTCCGCTTAGCCAGTTCATCATCACTGATTTTTACCTGAATGAGGCGCTTGGGAATATCTATCTCGATAATATCATCTTCTCGAATCAAGGCAATGGCTCCCCCGGCTGCGGCTTCCGGAGATACATGGCCGATGGAAAGGCCGCTGGTTCCACCGGAAAATCGTCCGTCGGTGATCAACGCACATTCCTTGCCCAGATGGCGGGATTTAATATAGGTGGTGGGGTAGAGCATTTCTTGCATTCCCGGGCCGCCCTTGGGGCCTTCGTATCGCAGAATTACCACGTCTCCAGAATTTACTTTTTTTCCGAGAATACCGTCGCAGGCATCTTCCTGGGATTCAAATACCCGCGCAGGTCCTGAAAATTTATAAATGGAGGGATCCACTCCCGCAGTTTTAACAATGCAGCCCTTTTCTGCGATATTCCCAAAGAGCACGGCAAGTCCGCCGTCGGGGTAGTAACAGCCTTCCATGCTGCGGGTACAGCCCTTTATTCTATCCCGGTCTAATTCTTTAAACTGGGCATTTTGACTTCCCATAACCAGGTTGAATTTTCCGGCAGGAGCGGCTCGATAGATGGATTCGGCTTCCGGTGTTAGACTGTCACTCATTATGTCGTGGGTCTTTAAAACCTCTGCCAAATTTACAGCATCCACCCGGCTGACCGAGGTATCCAATAAACCGCCCCGGTCCAGCTCGGCTAAAATCCCCATAATGCCTCCGGCCCGGTTTACATCTTCAATGTGGTAATGTGAGCTTGGCGCTACCTTACTTAGACAGGGCACTTTTCTACTGAGTTTATCGATATCATCCATGGAGAAATCTACCTCTGCGGACTGGGCTACAGCCAGTAGATGCAGTACGGTATTGGTGGAGCCTCCCATGGCGATATCCAGGCTCATGGCATTCTTAAAGGATGCCTTGGTGGCGATGCTTCTTGGTAATACTGAGGCATCTTCCTGGTCATAATATTTGAATGTATTTTCCACGATGAGTTTTGCTGCTTTCTGGAAAAGTTCCTTGCGTTTCTCGTGGGTGGCCACTACTGTTCCGTTTCCAGGAAGTCCCAGTCCCATGGCTTCTACTAAGCAGTTCATACTGTTGGCGGTGAACATTCCGCTGCACGAGCCGCAGGTGGGGCAGGCATTCTGTTCAATGCGGGTAACTTGCTCGTCGGAGATATTGCTGTCACCACCGGCAACCATGGCATCTATAAGATCGTAACGTTTTTCTCCGTCACGGCCAGCTTCCATGGGGCCGCCAGAGACAAATATGGTGGGAATATTCAGTCTCATGGCGGCCATTAACATTCCCGGGGTAATCTTATCACAGTTGGAGATACATACCAGGGCATCGGCTTGATGGGCATTACACATGTATTCTACGCTGTCGGCGATAACCTCACGGGAGGGTAGGGAATAAAGCATTCCGCTATGACCCATGGCGATACCATCATCGATGGCTATGGTGTTGAATTCCGCGGCAAAACAGCCCTGCTCTTCGATCCAGCCCTTTACTTGCTGACCAATATCATGGAGGTGTACGTGGCCCGGTACAAATTGGGTAAAGGAATTGGCGATGGCGATGACAGGTTTATCCATCTGGGCTTCGGTCATCCCGTTGGCTCTCCAGAGACTTCTAGCTCCGGCCATTAAACGGCCCTGTCGGGTGGTATTACTTCTTAAGGGTATAGACATTGCATCCTCCATGAATCTTATATGTTGGTTGGCATTATAGCATAGCCGATTAATTGGGGGAAGATTGGCTTCAATTTTTGATGGACCAAAGAGGATTCTTTAGAGAAGCAAGTTAAGAGTCTTGATTCTTACATTATTGGAAGACTGTTGAAAGCTTTTTCACCATAACCTATGATAGGGGAATCTCCCGGAGAATAAGGTTTGAGCTATGTCAAAAATCCTTTATATAGAAGCCTTCTATGGCGGCTCTCATAAAAATTTTGCCGACGGGCTTATCAAATACAGCCGCCATGATTTTTATCTGGTAACTCTGCCGGAGAAGGACTGGAAATGGCGCATTCGGTCGGGGGCTCTCTATTTGATAAATGAGATAAAAAATCCCCAGGACTATGATATTCTTTTTTTACCGGGCATGATAAGTCTAGCTGAACTTAAGGCTCATTGGGGAAGTAAATGCCCAAAAACCCTGGTATATCTCCATGAAACCCAGCTTTCCTATCCCTTACCACCGGGAACTACGGTGGATTATCAATTTTATTTTACAGAATTAAACAACGCTCTATTGGCCGATGAACTGGTTTTTAACAGCCATTTTCACCGGGACAGCTATTTACAGGCCCTGTCGGATTTGTTGGATAGGGTGCCGGAATATTCCCCCCGCTGGACCTTAGAAAAAGTAAAAAACAAAGCCAGGGTGCTCTATCCTGGGGTAGATATTCCCCTGGAAGAATTAAAGGCAGATGCCATGGAAGAACTTCTTTCTAAGAGTTCATCCAATCCAATACCCATAATAGTCTGGAATCATCGCTGGGAATACGATAAGGATCCCGAAATGTTTTTCCGGGTAATTCGTAAGGTTTATCATGGCGGGATTCCCTTTAAGTTGGTTTTACTGGGAGAAAACCGCCAGTTCATACCCCAGGTATTTTTATATGCCAAGGATCGTTATGGCGATGATATTCTGCACTATGGTTGGGCTGAAAGTCGAAAGGAATATCTTCAGTTTCTATTGCAGGGGGATATCTGTATAAGCACCGCCATTCAGGAGAACTTTGGGATTTCCATGGTTGAAGCGGCTGCTCTGGGGTGTTTTCCTCTATTGCCTCGACGCTTGTCCTACCCGGAATTAACTCCACTGGAATGGCAAGATCAAATCCTTTACAATAGAGAAGAGGAGCTATTGAAAAAGCTGAAGAACCTGCTGCTGAATCCTCCATGCAGAGAAACCAAAAAATCCATTTGTCGATATTATTCAGAACATCATTGGATTCGAAGCATTGAGGAATATGATTTATTGTTGGATCGGCTTTTTGTTCAATAGAGATTATTCCTTAGAATATTAGGAGAAAATTCATGTCTAAAAAAATAGAGGAAATCCTATCCTCTCTCAGTACAGAAGAAAAGGCAGCTCAGACCATTATTCCGATATTGTTTACCTTCATCGATGAAGAAGGTATTGAAAAGGAGCTGGAACATTGGAAAAGCTTTACCAGTAAAAACGGCTTAGGCGGTTTTTTCTTTATAAAGGGAGATCTGCCGGTCTTAAGGAGATTCGCCACGGAGCTTCAGGCCGCCAATTCCAAGGTTCCCGGATTAATCGCCGCAGATCTGGAAAACGGAGCAGGCCGTTTTGACGGTTGTACATCCTTTCCTGATTTGTTAGCCCTTGGGGCGGCCAATGATGAAACATCGGCCTATCAAATGGGTAAAGCCGCCGCCCTGGAAGGACTCAGCTTTGGGGTAAACTGGACCTATTCTCCGGTGCTGGACATTATGAGCAACCCCGAGAATCCCATAACCCAGAACCGCTGTTACGGAGACGATCCCGAAAAAATCATTGCCATGTCCACCGCTCATATCAAGGGGATGCAGGATCACGGTTTAGCTGCCTGTGCCAAACACTTTCCCGGAGATGGCCTGGATTCCCACGATCAACATATCTGTACCTCGGTCAATGATCTATCCATGGAAGATTGGATGGATAGTTTTGGACGAATTTACAAAGAAAGTTTTAAAGCCGATGTTTGGACGGTGATGATAGGTCATATTGCATTGCCTGCCTGGGATGATGAAAAAAGCATTTATAATATTCCTCAACCGGCGACACTTTCGAAAAAAATCGTCACCGATCTACTTAGAAAAGAGCTGGGATTTAAGGGCTTAATTGTTACCGATGCCATGGGGATGGGGGGCGTTACCGGCAGCCTGGACCGCAAGGATCGAATTATCAAAACCTTTAATGCCGGTAGCGATATGTTGCTTTTTACAAAAATCGAGGATTTTGACTCTGTCTTGCAGGGAGTTCAGGAAGGCCGTATCTCCATGGAACGTTTGAATGATGCGGTTAGGCATATTTTAGAATTAAAGGAAAAACTTGGATTGCTTGAGAATTATATAATCTTCGGAGATGGTCCCAGTGTTGAGAAAAAAAAACAGTTTGAAGAGGCTGCCATGAATATTGCCCATAAATCCATGGTCATTGTGCGGAATGATGATAAAGCCTTTCCTATAAAAGAATCCCGAGGTAACAAAAAAGCTCTAATGGTTTCTCTGGTTCATCATCATTTTTTTGAAGATACAGAGAATGGAAAATGGGGTTCCATTATGATGGACGCTTTAAAAGAACGGGGATATGATGTGGATCATAGGATAAATCCCGATATTCCTTACTTTGAGTTTATCGCTGCTGATTATGATAGAATTTTTATTAACTTTATATTTCCTGCAGAATGGGGTATCGGTTCCAGTCGTAGTGTGGGAGTTCAGAACCGAATGTTTATGGGTAACTTTCTTAGGGAAAGCCGTGGTAAGGCCATTTTTACATCCTTTGCGTCGCCCTATCATTTAAGGGATGTTCCTCAATTGCCCAACTATATCAATGTTCATTCCTTTAGTGAAAGATCTCAACTTGAAGTGGTTAAGGCATGGTTCGGCGAGGTGGATATTAAGAAAAATATCAGTCCTGTGAGTAATTTAAGCAGGTTCTAATATTTTATCATAAAAAAAGGCTGTCCCTGTTATCGTAGGACAGCCTTTTTTAAAAGCTTGTAATCTCTAAGGGTTGTTAATTAATAACCCATACTCATAAAGACATTTGCATAAAGGCCATTATCGGAGAATATTTTAACAAATCGGGTATTGGCCAAACCAACGTCTACACCAAACTCGATAACTCTTACATCGAATCTAACTCCCAAGGTGGACTGCCACATTACCCTATCGTATTCCAGTCCCATGCTAAGCCAGTTAAAGGGGAATGAAGCTCCCTGTGCTGCGATTCCACCGCCAAGGAGTAACTCTTCATTGTCATAGATTAACTTACCATGGCCAATCCAATCGATAAACGCCGGGTAACCCTCAAGACGGTAAAACCCGCCGATGGAAAGGGGCATATAAACTTCATAACTTCCCTTGGTGGTGGTGGTTTCCGGTTCTGTTGTCGTTTGAGTTATTAAATCCTCTTCATTTTCGGCATCAAAATTAGTCAAAGGATTGGTAATAACTGCCGAAGCGGAAGCCGTTACCGTGGTTTTATAGTCCATCAAGGCTGGAGAAAGGGTAATACCGGTAATACTGAAACCGTACATGGCCTTATCTTCCTTCATTTTTATTGCCCCAAGATCAAAATGGTATCCAACATTCTGTGAAAGTGAGGCTATCCAAGAGCCATTCATGTTGTCTATATCAAACATGGAATAGAAGGGCATATTCAGATTGGCTGATGCATTTATGTCTCCATTGGTGTTGGTATCTAAAGAATAGCTGTAACTGCCGTCAGCATCGCTCACCGCCAGGGGTAAAAAGGCTCCCATTTTTGCTCCGAACTGCCAGTCTTCCCAGCGGTAACCGCCATAAAGTCCAACCTTTCCAAAAATCCTTCCATAAACCGAACCTGTTCCTTCAATGTTATCACCCGAGGATATTCCGTTGGCTAGAACATCGAATACACTGTTGGGAATTCCCGTTGATGCAATGCCGCTTACATTGGCATAACCCCCGGCACTTACATCAGCCGCAGAGATGACTGTGAAGAAATCCATCCCCACCTTGAGGGCCAGTTTTAAGTCCTGGTCGCCAAGATCAGCATGGATGGCGTTGATATCCAGGGTTAATTCCGGAGAGAGTAGAGTGTCCAGGGAAAAATAGCTGTTGGAGAGCCCCGCATCCACACTGAATCCCATGTCGACAAATTTACGGCTGCCTGTACTTAACAGTGCGGGGTTACTTTCATTGTCATAGGTCTGCAGAGGAAACGCTGCCATAACCATGGAAGAACACAATAATATTAATATTAGTAAAATGATTTTACTTGGCTTTCTCATTGGTTACCTCCTTCCTCAAGTAGTGGGAAGTCTATTTGGGATTCCATGGTTAATATCATTTGGTCTATACTGATATCTCCTCCATCGTTAAAGGCTACATTTCCTTGGGGTAATAATATACGATAGGAAGGCATAAAGGAGGTATCTCGCGAAATCCTCGATATATCATCCTCCGATAAGGCTATTGACATTATTTGAGCCTCCTCACCTGAGCTCAATTCTATGTATTCCTCGAAATTAGGCATAGATTCAAGAGGATTATCAGGATTAACAGGATTAGTATCTTCTAAGATTTCCAGTCGAATGGACGGTGAATCCGTTTCAGATGTTATGCTAAATAGAGTGTTGGTATATTCTATATCAATGGAGGCACTATATACCATATCCAAAAAATCTTGAGTTTCTTGATCGAAGGCTTCAGATCTTCCGAATAGATCTTCCGTTGCTGCCGGAATAACGGGATCACCATTTCCATCATCCATTGGGGTATCTTCAACTGAAATATAAAGAGTTATTGGAATGTAAGCAATAATAGAGGCTTGAATCCGTTTTTCTTCATCTGGATTGGTTACCTCGATCGATAAATTATTAGCTTCCACTGAATAATTGAAGGATAAGTTGGATGCTCTTGCATTTAATATATTCTGTATTGGAACAGATATATCAATATTGCCTCCACTAACCTCTGGTCTAGGATTACCAGAACCATCGTCAATTAAGATGGAGCTATTTACTTCTGTCGCAGGTTCATTTGTGTTGTCTAAATAATCTGCGCTAACAAATACATCTAAAG
>JAQICO010000369.1 GCA_027858495.1 Spirochaetaceae bacterium | reverse complement strand
CGGTCGGCAAATAATGAAAACAGCCTTTGAAAACCAGGTGGATTTTTTCTACGAGGCCGCAGTGGGAGGAGGAATTCCAATTATTCGCCCTCTTAAAATGGGACTGGGTGCCAATAATATTCAAGAAATATACGGCATTGTAAATGGTACCACAAACTTTATACTTACCAAGATGACCGATGAGGGAGAAGATTTTGACAAGGTTCTTAAGGAAGCCCAGGATTTAGGTTATGCCGAGGCGGATCCTACTGCTGATATAGGTGGTTTTGACAGTGCCTATAAACTGGTGATTCTTTCTTCCATAGCCTTTGGTGCTGTGGTGGATTTTAAAGATATTTTCTTTGAAGGCATAACCAAGGTTAGTTCACTGGATAATATGTACGCCAAGGAATTGGGTTATGAAATCAAGTTACTTGCCATTGGAAAGAAAAAGAACGGAAAACTTGAGTTGAGAGTTCACCCTACTTTCATCGATAAAAATCACCCCCTGGCTCAAATTAAGGGAGTCAACAACGCCATCTATGTAAAGGGTGATTTTATAGGAGAAACCATGTTTTACGGACCCGGAGCAGGGGCGAAACCCACCGGTTCTGCCGTGGTTGCCGATATAATGGATATTGCTCATTCCATGGGGCAACATAATCGGCGCAATCTTCGCCCGGACTTTGTACAAACCCCCATAGTTCCGGAAGGTCAAATTGAGTCTGAATATTATATGCGTATAGATTGTGCCGATGAACCTGGTGTTCTGGCGACGATCTCTACGATTTTTGCAAAAAATAATGTAAGCATTAAATCGGCGCTGCAGAAAGAACAGACATCCAAAGGTTCGGAAATGGTATTTATTACCCATATAGTAAAGGAAGAGTCCGTAAGAAAAGCTGTTGAAGAAATCAACCACCTAGATACTGTTTATAATATGAATAGCCTTATACGTGTTGGGGTATAAAGATTATAAAACCTTCAATTTAAGAAGTTCCCCTTGGAACTTCTCTTTATCTATGGGTTTTACTAAATATCCATCACAGAGGTTATAAAAGGCATTTTTTATGCTTTTTGAATCATCCAGGGCAGTGGTCATAAGAATTTTACTGCCCTGGGTTGAAAAGATCCCCTTTTCTTTTTCCAAGTCCCTAATTTTTTTAAGAGTCTCTTGACCATCCAATTCTGGCATCATTACATCGAGACAAATTAAATCGTAGGGTTCTCCCCAATTCAGCTCTTTCTTAACTGCTTTTAATGCTTCTAAACCATTCACCGCCACATGAACAGTTCCAAATTCCTTAAGGATTTCCTGCAGCAATAATCGGCTGGTAAAATCATCTTCTACGACTAGGGATTTCATATATTCATCTCCTCAATAAATTTTTTCATAGCTCCAATGGTTTCTTCTTCCAAAACTTCAAGCCTTTTTTTATACTCCGAAATTTCTTGGGGCTGTTTCTCCAATTCTATGCAGAACTGCTCCAAGGAAAAAGCATCAACACTGGACGCAGCACCCTTTATATTATGGGCCATTTTTTTTATCTTTGCCTCATTTTTTTCATCCATGGCATTTATTAATTCATGAAGTCTTTGGGGCATATCCTCAATGAAACCTATCAGAATCCTACCAGCCAGGGGTTTATCATCCATCAATCGAGAAAGCAGATTTTTGAAATTAAAATAGACTGGCTCTTTTTTTTCTTCCAAAGGAACATTATTACTTATTTTTTGCTTGTTGGATTTCTTTCTAAGCCAAAGATCCAACAATTGCTTTAATCCATTATATTCAACGGGTTTATTGATATAATCATTCATACCGGCTTGCAGGCATTTAATTCGATCCTCATTAAGACTGTGGGCTGTCATTGCTATAATAGGGATTTGATGATTCAAAGAAAGATTTAAGTCTTTCCGAATAAGTTCGGTACAGCGGTAACCATCCATTACAGGCATTTGAAGATCCATAAAAACTAAATCATAATCTCTTTTCTGAAGCAATTCTAAGGCTTCCTCTCCATGATCTGCCAAATCTAAAGAAACGCCCATATTTTCCAAAAGTCCTTTGGCTACGGCTTGATTTATTGGATTATCCTCAACTACCAATAGATGAGCTTTGTCAATTAAATGAGGTTCCACCAGTTTTTTTTGCTGGGCGTTCTTCTTTTTCTGATGTTTCCATTTAAAAATTGTCTGAAAAAAGAACTGAGTTCCCCTCCCCTCGGTTGATTGGACGGTAATATGACCTCCCATCAATTCAATTAACTGTTTTGAGATTGCTAACCCTAAACCGGTACCACCATATTTACGAGTGGGGGAACTATCCGCCTGGGAAAATTTTTTAAATAATTTACTCAATTGATCAGAGGGAATTCCAATACCACTGTCCTCAACGGAGAAATCGACCCTTTGACTTCCCGAGTCTTCTCTATGAGCGGTTACATTTAAAACAACCTTACCATGATGGGTAAATTTCAAAGCATTTCCCAAGAGATTATGTAGTATTTGTCTCAAACGAACAGAATCACCAAAATATAATCCCTCTACTCCCTGTAAATTTAGAAACAGAGAAAGATTCTTTTCCTGGGCTGTGCTTTCAAAAGTCGCGATAAGTGTATTCAAAAGTTCATCCAGGTTAAAATAGGATTCCCGAAGTTCCACCTTTCCAGCCTCTATTTTACTGATATCCAAAATAGAATTAACCAGATCTAACAAATGTTCTCCACTGGTCTTTAATAATTGGGTATACCGCTTTTGATCTTCATTGAGACTAGTTCCTAGGAGCAGGCTGGCCATGCCAATAACACCGTTCATGGGAGTACGAATCTCATGACTCATATTGGCTAAAAAATCACTTTTAGCCTGATTAGCGTCTTGGGCCTTGGCAGCCATCTTATTGGCAAAATCACTCTGTTCTTCCAGATATATATTAACCTGTTCCATATCTCTTCGAGCCAATTCTGCTTCTTCTCTAGATTTTACAGTATCCTCCATCATGCTGAGTAAAATCAGCCGGTTTTTCTCCATTTCTTCAAGGTAAAGGCGATTTGTTTCAAGAGCGTCCTTTAATGGGGTGATATCTCTGGCCATGACAAATATGACTTCTTCATCATTCCAGTTTCCCTGAACCAAAGTGGTTTCACATTTAAGGGTTTCTCCTGATACTTTTTTTAGGGTTAATTCAATTGGACCATTATAGTTTTGAGGAAATAATTTAAATAAATGATCAATCTGACCGGAGGAATCATCCTGTAGCATTTTTCTAAAATGATGACCAAGAAGAGCCTCCCTATGAAAACCCGTGACCTCGATTAATCTATTATTCACCTCGAAGATGATTCCTTGAGGATCGCAGACAATAAAAAAATCCTGATGCTTGTCAAAAAAAGCCTGAAGATTTTTATGATTCTGCATGTTCTTTTTAAACAATTTTTCCTCTCTCTTACGATTTAACCCTTTGCTTTTTTCCTGCTTATTACTCAGAAAGAAGATTCTATTTCCCTTTCGTCTAAATAGATTCATCATTCTACCTCAGGGAGAACAGATCTATAGCGAGGTTTTCTGTGCAAATCATCAAGAAGCTGATTTACCTCTTTTTTCATTTCTACAACTCTATCTTCTCGGACCGCTTCTCTATCTAAAGAATGTAACATCTCTATAAAGGAATCCCAATTGATAGAATCCTGAGTCATATTATACCCCATGGTCTCCTGCCATTTGGTGCATTAAACCTAGGTTTTCCCTTTTTTGTTTGATTAGTTAAATTCTATTCCGCCAGGTTAAAAATGCAAGGATTATTAGGTTTTTGCTGATTTATCCGTGGGGCGAAAAACCGGAGATGGAACCCCTTTAATATTGGATAATTCCATTGCAAAAAGTCCACCCGCTTGGGGAAATTCATTTAATTGTTTATCCGATAACCCCTCACGGGCTGTGGTAATGTACAGAGTGTTCAAGTCCGAACCGCCAAAGGCACATTTTGTCACCTGAGGTGCGGGCACAAAGATTCTACGCTCCAATTTTCCCTCTGGAGTATAACGACTGATACATCCCCCGCCCCAATGGGCAACCCAAAGATGATTCTGCTCGTCAATTATCGGACCGTCGGGAAATCCCAGGGACGAATCGGTTTCAATCCAGGGCTTTAGATCTTCCAATTTACCGTCGGGCTTAAGCCGGCCCTTAAGGATGGTTTTATCCTCAGTGAGTACAAGATAAATATAACGGCCCTCCACATCAAAGGCAGGGCCGTTGGTTACCCGCCAGGGCCCCTGATCGATGTGCAATAATTGGCCGTCGGAACGCAGGCAATAAAAACTGCCGGCAGCACAGCTTATATCTTTATCCATGGTGCCAAACCAAAGGTTTCCATGTGGATCCACAGCCCCATCGTTTATCCGGTTATTCGGCATATTCGTTTCGAGAGTACAGATTGTTTTATTATTTGGGAAATCGAGCAGTTTTACTCCATCGGCAAAGGTTCCAACCATTCTATCGGGGAATTCCGTGGGTAAAAAAGTTCTTAGAGAATCCTGATCAATAAGACTGACACTGCTGATATTGGGTGCCTGGCTCCATTGATCTAATTTCTGAGAATGTGGCCGATAGCAATAAAGTTTTTCGGCGAGGATATCCACCCAATATAGACTTTCACTATTGGAAGACCATAGTGGGCCTTCCCCCAAACGACATTTTACATCCACAATACATCGGGGTTGTTCTTCCATCTATATTTCCTTCTTAAATTGAAATAAATCCTCGGCCCATTGGAAGGACCATTGTCCCAGGGGTAACAAACATAGACGGAGTTCCTCTCCTCTAGCTGTTAATTGATAGCCCTGCAGCGTACGTTCAACGACATCGGCTTCTTTGAGATCCTTAATACGCTGATTTAAAATGGATGGAGAGATGCCACCGCATTTATACTGTAGATACCTAAATGTCATGGGGCCTTTTTCCAGATTCCAAACCACGCCCAAGGACCATCGACGCCCCAATAAATCGAAAACGGCGTTTATAGGAGATCCACTCTGTGAGCCTCTTACTTTTTCGCCCGGTTTT
>JAQICO010000292.1 GCA_027858495.1 Spirochaetaceae bacterium | reverse complement strand
AAATTAATGAACCCCGTCGTCGCAGGCCTCATCGACGTCGGATAATCGCGCGCTTTCAGGATTGTAAGCCTTGGTACAATCGTCCAGAGCAATCTCCTTCATCGGCTTTCCGCAGCAGTCGGGCGTGTCCGCAAACACCTGCGTAATTTCCTCTTTTCCGCATTCTTCACACTGATATGCTTTCTGTTCCATAGGCGAGCGCTGCAATGGCTTGGGCCCCGCCCACCTTATGAATCTCAGTAACGCCGCATTGTTTTGCCGCATAGGCTGTGGCGGGGTCAATTTTTCCCTGACTATCCGGCGGGGTAACGAGACATATTCGTGGAACCTCAGCTACCTGGGCGGGAATGGCCAGCATATATAACATGGAAGGAAAACTTCCTCTGCCCCGGGGAACATATAACCCGCAGGATTCTATGGGACTGGATTTTTCTCCAGCTAAAATTCCCGGTCGAATTTCCATCATCTTCATGGCTTCGGGTTTTTGTGCCAGATGAAATTGACGAATATTTTTTATGGAGTAATCCAAGGCTTTTTTTATCTTTGGGTCCAAGGCTGTTAGAGCCTCATCCATTTCCTCTTGGTTGACCTTTAGGGTCATGTCCTTTGGAGCTTTATCAAAGAGATGATTATAATGTAACAGGGCTTTATCTCCCTGTTCTTTTACACGGTCCAAAATCTCTTGAACCTTTTCTGAAACATCAGCAATATCGATTTCTGACCTTTTTAGAAAGGTTTCCCTATCTTTTAAGTCCATTTCACACCAAAAATTTCTATTGATTTTCATCGTTCCATCACCTCTTTTAATGGTCAATCATACCAGCAGATAGTGGCCTTTGACAATCTGGCAAACTTCATATTTCTCTTGGATAATGGAGTTTTATAGAATAAATAGCACCATATGGCTCAACATGATATTTTATGAAAACATAATTTATAATCTAGGCCATGATGATCTTGTTTAATTCTATCTATATGGATAATCTGTTCGAAATTATTTTTTGGGAGAGAAAATCATGGCTGAAGAGCTTTCTTATTTATTAACCACACCCTATACACTGGCTAAATCCAGAACGGGTGGTGTTCTCTCTCGGCTTTTATCACGTTTGGATGTAGAAATGATTGGAGCGCAGATTTTTGCTCCTTCAGAGGAAATCGTTAAAGAATACGCTCAATCCATGTTGAACTTTGATAATCAAGAGAAACCCGGCAGCGGAAGGCTTTTATATAATTATATTATGGACAACATGATGCCCTCAGAAGGAAAGCCTCATCGAATGGCATTGTTCCTTTTTAGAGGTGAGGATGCCTGTAAAAAGTTAAGTGATATTATTGGAGCTTTACACCCGGAAAACCGGAGCATCGAATCCCTTAAGGGGGAGACCATAAGAGATACCTATGCGGATCTTTTATTCGATAAAAACACCGGGGAACCTGCCTATTTTGAACCGGCGGTGTTAACTCCTCCCTCCCAGGATATTGCCAATCATAATATGGCCATTTTTGCCCGGGCCACCATAGATGTTCCTAATATTGTCGAAAATATAAAATATCCCGATCCTCAGATAATTGAACGTACCCTGGTTATTTTAAAACCCGACAACTGGCGCTTCCCCTCCAGTAGACCGGGGACCATTATCGATATGTTTTCTAGAACCGGGCTACGTATCATCGGTTGTAAGGTTTATCAGATGTCTGTTAATGAGGCTCTGGAATTCTACGGCCCGGTTCAACAGGCTCTGGAAGAAAAATTAGGGCCGAAAATGGGTGAAAAGGCCGTGGAAATCCTGGAAGAAAAATTCAACTTTTCCATGGATGAAGAACGTGCGGCCCATGTGGCAAGAGAATTCGGCCGGGCTTTCGCCTATGATCAGTTCTGTAAAATTGTTGAATTCATGTCCGGGCGAAGACCCGATCAATGTCCTCTGGAAGAAAGAGATGCATCGGGTAAGGTAAAATCCATGATTATGGTATATGAAGGTGAAAATGCCATCGATAAAATTCGTAAAGTGCTTGGCCCCACCGATCCTACAAAAGCACCTGGCGGTACGGTTCGAAGGGAATTCGGCCTAGATGTGATGGTCAATACAGCACATGCTTCGGACTCCGCAGAAAGTGTTGAACGGGAATTCCGAGTGGTGAAAATTCAAGAAAACCGCTTGAGTAAAATGATGATGGATTGGTTGAGCCAACAGGATTAAAGCTGCTGGATCAAAAGATCGTTGATTCCAAGTTCTTCCAGCTTATCCACTATGGCATAACAATGTTCAATGGGAATATTATCCAGATAGATTCGGATATTTCCATTATTCGCCAGATGACTTTGGGGACTTAATCCATTGGATTCCAGTAAATTTCTTAAAGCCATTGCATTGCCAAGATCTTTGAAACTGCCCAGCTGAATGCGATAACTGCTTTCTTCAGCCTGGGTAAGTTCCCCCCATTCAATTTTAACTCTAGCCACTCCGGCGCTTAGAAATCCCAATCTCCTTGCAGCTTCCTGAGACAAATCGATGATACGGCCTTCCACAAAGGGACCTCTATCATTTATCACCACCTCGATGGTTTTTCCATTATCCAGGTTGGTTATTTTAACATTGGTTCCAAAGGGGAGTGTCTTATGTGCGGCAGTAAGAGCGTACATATTAAAGGGTTCACCGCTGGCGGTGGTTCTTCCATGATATCTTGCGCCATACCAGGATGCCTCTCCGATTTCATCCAGTGAAAAAACCAGGATTCCCTGAAGAAGAATTATAAAGGTTAAAAGTATTTTGTGAGAATTCATATAAGTCATTATCGGTTAAAAAAATCAAAACTCAATGGACAATCTCTGCTATATGCAGTGGAACAACTTTCTGCTTTCTGATATAGTGGCATATCACCCGATCAGGAGTATTGACCAAATGAAAGTGGCCATCATCTTCGGAAGCAAATCCGATATGGATAAGATGCGGGGTGCCGCCCGTTGTCTTGAGGAATTTCAAATTGAGTACGAAGCCCATGTGCTTTCAGCCCATAGAGTCCCGGAAAAATTGGAAGAAACATTACAGGATCTGGAAGTCCGAGAGTTTCAGGTAATCATTGCAGGAGCAGGCCTGGCGGCCCACCTTCCCGGTGTAATAGCATCAAAAACTGTTTTACCGGTGATTGGTGTACCCTTAAATGCTGCCTTTGAAGGAATGGATTCCCTTTTGTCCATTGTTCAGATGCCAAAATCTATTCCCGTCGCTACGGTGGGAGTTAATAATTCTTATAATGCAGCCATGTTAGCTGTGGAAATCCTTGCACTTAAATATCCCGCCGTTAAGGAATCCCTTTTGACCTTTAGAAGAAACATGAAGGAAAAATTTATATGTGATAACCAAGAAGGCGTAACTCTATGAGTTCTATAATCCAAGAGATTCTATATAAACTGGAGATTTGCTGATGAGTTCATTCTGGTCTGAGGATCATTTGCAGGAAGAGTGCGGTGTCTTTGGTTGTTTTTCACCCAAGGACGACGATGTAGGTGACTACTGTTATCTTGGACTGCTGTCCCTACAGCATCGAGGCCAGGAAAGTGCCGGTATTTCTGTTGCCCAGGAAGACTGCCAGGTTATCACCACCAAAGGTATGGGCTTAATCGCTCAGGTCTTTACTCGTGAAGCATTGGTGGAAATGACCGGAAGAATAGCTGTGGGTCATGTTCGTTATTCAACCACAGGCACCAGTAATATTGAAAACGCCCAACCCTTCGAAGGACATTGCAAGCTGGGCCATCTCTCCATGGCACATAATGGAACCTTGGTAAACTCAGAAATTCTTCGCTCCCTTATGGAAGATGGCGGAACGGTTTTTCAGTCTACCAGCGATTCAGAGGTTATCTTAAATCTGATTGCTCGGGGATCCTCCAAGGGTTCCGTAAAATCCGTGGTAGACGCCATGAGTGCAATAAAGGGGTCCTATGCTCTGGTGCTTACCCTGGAAGGCAAACTTATGGGGGCGAGAGATCCCTACGGATTACGTCCGCTGTGTATCGGCCGAAAGGAAGATACTTGGTTTTTAAGCTCAGAATCCTGTGCTCTTAATGCAGTGGGTGCAGAATTTGTTCGGGATGTAGCACCCGGAGAAATCGTAGTCCTTGATCAGGAAGGCGTTCAATCTTTTGAATTGAATAAAAAGAATGTTCAGGCTACCTGTGTGTTTGAATACATTTATTTTGCCCGCCCCGATAGTATCATCGATGGGATGAGTGTCTATGAGAGCCGTCTTCGTTTTGGAGAAGAGCTATATAAAGAAGGAGCCGTGGAGGCCGACCTGGTGATTGGTGTTCCCGATTCCGGAATCCCTGCTGCCCTGGGATATTCAAGAGCTTCGGGTATTCCCTTTAGTCTTGGGTTTATTAAAAATCACTATGTAGGACGAACCTTTATCCATCCCTCCCAGGAATTGAGAGAAAGAGCTGTTTCTGTGAAACTTTCTGCTTTGGAAGCGGACGTTCGTGGTAAAAGGGTAATCCTAATCGATGATTCCATTGTAAGAGGGACAACCAGCCGGCGTTTAGTCAGCAAAATGCGACAAGCCGGGGCCAAGGAAGTTCATTTTGGAGTGGTGTCTCCCCCCATTATTGAGCCCTGCTATTTTGGTATCGATACTCCGGTAAGTGAAGAATTAATTGCTAATAACATGTCCGTTGAGGATATTCGAAAGGAAATCGGTGCTGATTCACTATCCTATCTATCTTTAGATGGATTGTTAAAGGCTCTGAAAAAAGAAAAGGGATTCTGTTTAGGCTGTTTAACCGGCCAATATCCAATTTCTCCACATCAATAGGAGTGTTAAATGGTTGAGTCTCTTCTTTTTATTTTCTCATTTTTGACCTTTGGTATTCAGATGGGCAGTTTTTTTTTAGGACTCTATTTTTATTTGAGCCATAGAGAACTCTGGAAATTAAAGGGGATACTCTTTTTAGGATATCTGGTTTTACTCTACTTCCTAACGATTATACGCTTTTATCTCAGCCAAGTGTTGGGACTGGAACACAGTCTGCTATTCATGATTATTTATTCGGTGGAAATGACTGGAATATCGCTGCTTGTCTATTATTTTTCAGCTACCATAAATTATTTTATGCAGAGGAAATGGCGAAAGAGCAAACTCCTTTGGGTTCTTATCGCGGTTTTAGCCACCTTTGTCCTGAGTGTTTTATTGGTGATTCATAACTATTCACCCCTAATAAAAATGATACTCTCAATACTTTTGGTTTTATCCATGATTATTATTTCCATGGATGCCCTTCGATCTTTACCTTTGATTCAGAGAGAGACTGATCGTAGTTCCATCACCATGTTATTGGGACTTACCCTATTGTTTATACCCCTATTATTGACCAGCCGGTTTTTACAGATCTATCTCGAAAACCCACAAATCAGTAGTTTTTGGACGTTTTTTGTTACCAGCTGTTATTACCTGGGCATGGGGATTATTCTAATCCGTTTTTTCATTAAGCGATCCTTAGAGCATGAAGAAAGGGTTCTTAAACTTTCGGAACAGCCCTGGGAATTCTATGAAAACCTGAGCATAACCCCAAGAGAAAAAGATATAGTTCTTCTATTGGAGCAAGGGCTCAGTTATAAAGAAATTGGATCTGAGTTATCCATTTCTATCAATACTGTGAATAATCACATTGCAAATATATATAAGAAATTTTCTGTCAGATCCAAGGTGGAGCTGTTAAACGCTCTTAGAGATAAACAATAGAGGAGAATACCCTATGATTAGTTATAAAGATTCCGGAGTAGATAAAGAAGAGGGCTATAGGGCTGTGGAAAAAATTTCCCAGGCAGTAAAGGATACTCACAATGAAAGAGTCCTCACAGGTCTTGGAAGTTTCGGAGGGCTTTATGAGCTTGGAAAATATAAAAATCCAGTACTTGTTTCAGGCACCGATGGGGTAGGGACTAAACTGGAAATTGCCTTTTCTGTAAAAAAATACGATACCGTTGGTCAGGACTGTTTTGCCATGTGTGCCAATGATATACTTTGTCAGGGTGCAGATCCTTTGTTTTTTTTGGACTATTTGGCCTGTGGGAAATTAGATTCATCGGTGTCCTCACAGCTTGTACTTTCCATGGCAGAAGCATGTAAAGAGGCCAAATGTGCCCTTATCGGTGGAGAAACTGCAGAAATGCCAGGATTCTACAAATACGGTGATTATGACATGGCTGGATTTTGTGTGGGTGTGGTTGAAAAGAAAAATATCATCTCTGGGCAATCGGTTAAACCGGGAGATATTCTCATCGGACTTCCCTCCCAGGGTCTCCACAGCAATGGCTATAGTTTAGTTCGAAAGGTTATTACCGATTATCACCAGGACTTCCAGGGTAAACCCATCTATGAAGAATTGTTAAAACCGACCAAGGTTTATGTTTCTGCTTTAAGAGACCTTCTGAAAAAAAATATCATCAAGGGCTTAGCCCATATTACCGGGGGCGGCTTGAAGGAAAATCTTCCTAGAGCCTTTGGCAAAGGAATCAGCGCGCAGGTAAATAAGGCTTCTATTAAACAGCCTGATATATACCCCTTCATCCAGTCCAAGGGTGTGTCTGAAGAAGAGATGTGGGGCACCTTTAATATGGGCGTTGGCATGGTTCTAATAGTGGATCCCAAGGATGAGAAAATCCTTATGGAAGAATTACGGTTAAAATCTGAAAATCCCTTTGTCATGGGACGAATGATTCAGGGTGGAGATGGGATATGCTTCGAGTAGCTGTATTAATCTCCGGCGGAGGAACCAATCTTCAATGCTTGATCGACGCTGTCAATACGGGAGATCTAAATTGTAAAATATCCATGGTCATTTCCGATAGGCCAGCCGGGGGATTGGAAAGGGCAAAAAATGCATCGATACCCTATTATCTACTGGACAGAAAGGTGCTTAAGGATAAATTGAGCGACAGCATTATGGCGCTGCTTGAAGATCAATGTGACCTGGTTGTTCTTGCCGGATATCTTTCAATTCTTTCTCATTCCTTTATTCATACATGGCAGAATAGGATAATAAATATTCATCCTGCACTTTTACCCCACCATGGTGGTAAGGGTATGTATGGCTTAAGGGTTCATCGGGCAGTGTTGGAAGCGGGAGATAAAGAATCCGGCTGTACTGTTCATTATGTCACCGAAGAAATAGATCAGGGCGAGGTTATCCTTCAGAAAAAAGTGCCGGTACTGGAAACCGATAGCCCCGAAATTCTTCAAGAAAGGGTTCTCACCCTGGAGCATCAGGCTTTAGGAGAAGCCATTAACCTTATAGCAAGCCATCAATGACCATGAAGAAAAAGAAAATTTACACTATTGTCCTTCTATTTATAGCACTCTTTTCTATACTCATTAGTAGTTTCAGCTCCCAACGACAGCAACGTATTTCACAACGGGAAAAGCAGCAGGAAGCTCTTCAGAAGCGAGAGGAACTTAAAACTTTGATTATGGAGCAGATGATTTATCTTCCCTCTGGAGTATTGAAAATGGGTTCTCAATGGACGGAGAATCAGGAAATGAATGATGAAGGTCCGATACATCCTGTGTCCATTTCATCCTTTTATATATCAAAATATGAATGGACCCATTACTTTATATACCGTTTAATTCAGCTTTATCCCCAGGAATTATATATTGATCAGGGCAAACTTTATCACAGAATCAGCAAAGAAGTACTTATCAATCTTCAAGGCCGGTTGAGTCCCTGGGTTGTTAATGAAAACAATAACATAGAGGATTTACAATTAGCCCAAGAGGATTTCCAGCTTCCTGTATATAATATAACCTGGAAAGGCGCCATTTTTTTCTGTAATCTATTAAATGAACTGTTTGAATATCCCCCAAGTTATAACCTTCAAAATGGTTTTCTTATTTCAGATGAAGGTTTCCGCCTACCCAGTGAGGCTCAATGGGAATGGGCGGCTTTAGCAGGGGGAAATTCTGCGGATCCCTATGCTGGAGGTGATTCATTGGACCAATTGGCCTGGTACTGGTCAAACGGTGAATTTAAAGCCCATACTGTTGGAGGAAAAACCCCCAATAGCATCGGCTTATATGATATGACAGGAAATCTTTATGAATGGTGCAGCGATTGGTACGATTTTTCTTATTATTCTGTTTCTCCGGAAATAGATCCTCTGGGTCCGGTTACGGGACAGGAGAAGGTTATTCGTGGCGGATCTTTTTCGGATCAGGGACTAGCCTTGAATATTCGGTTTCGATTTTTCAGATCTCCCCGAGCGGAACATAGTTTTTTGGGATTCCGTCCAATATTATTCACCCCCGAAAGTCCTTAACATGGCGTCGAGGAATCTATTTTTTACCCTTATATAGGGCAGCCAATGGGGTCATTTCCAAGGATGCTTGTAACAGTTCTTTATCCATTTGCATTTTAAAATTCCTATGATTTGCACCCAATTTTTTATACCTGTCTAATAAATGATGTACTTTATCCTTTTCAGCTTTAGATTCAACGATAAATTCTAATCCAGTCAGATAAAGATCATCCTTATTCTGTTGCCAGATTTTTCTTAATTTAAAACAAAGGCCCTCTTCAAAACTCCTAAAATCCATAATGTATTCTACGTTCTCTTCAAAATGAACCTTGTCAGACTTAATACAGCAACCGGATTTTGAAAGATTCATCAACATGGATATTTGCTGAATTCCCTTGTCTTCCCAATAGATCCATTGAGGGATTCTCGCACGTTGATGGGATCGTTTTTCTTCGGCATGTTGAATATTGCCCGAAAGGGAAGATAATCTCTGTAATAGAATTATTAACCCCTCTTCTTCTATTCCCGTTGCAGAATTAAAACGTATACCCCATCCTATACAGGGATCTTTACCCTTTCTAAGAACCTTACCCTGTAATCTCAACTCCAGCTCCTGAAGGTGTAGTTCAATGGGCAATTCTATCTTTAAGGGTAGTTCTTCCAGTGTAGATATATAACAGCCGCCTGCAGAAATATCCACAATTTTAGCAGAAACAGGTGGATCATTATGCAATGTAATAGAGAAATCTATATTATATCTTGGATTACTTTCCCACCAACGCAATCTAGGATTGAAATAAGGTGCTATTATCTCTCTACGGAATAAAAGTGCTGAGCCGATAAATAACAGTCCATTAGCCAGAAAAAGCATTAACAATGAGCTGTTGTTGTCGTTGAAATAGCTGTAGAAATTTAAAAGAATAAGGATGATTGAACTAGATAGAAAAATCCACCAAGCATTCCTTTTCACAGAGAAAATAGCCAGAGCATTTAATAAATATAGTGAGGTCATAAATAAGGTTAGAATTCTGTTAATATTTATTGGCGGCATTCCGTAGGTTTGAACTCTAATATAGAAAAACAGTACTGCTGCAATGAGATAACAAAAGGTTAATAAAAGTATAATCCATGGTTTTTTTGGCATAAAATACTCCCAACATTAGAATTTGCATATTTAATATACACATAACAACTTAATATTCCTATGAAAAAGAAGATTCTTAATAAATTGTACTGTTTTCATGGAGCCCTTGAAAGGAAAAGTTATTTTTTTTGTAAATATTTATAGGATAGGGGAAAGCTTTACAAAATCTCTTCTACAAAGTATAGTTCCAACATGAAAAATATATCTGGAAAACAACGGCGTTATTTGGCTAAACTTGGCCATGATTTAGATCCTGTTGTTATGATTGGTCAGAAAGGATTAAGTCAAGGTTTGTTAACAATGTTGAATGAGGCTCTGGACCATCATGAGCTTATAAAAATACGCTTTCAGGATCACAAAGATCAAAGCAAAACCATGGCCTATGAGGCCGCTGAACTTACTAATGCCCAGTTGGTTAAGACCATAGGGAATATTGCAATGTTATATCGAGCTCAAAAAGATCCCGAACTTCAAAAAATAGTCCTTCCAAAGGATTAATTCCATTTACAATTTAAAAATTTATCTCACAAAAGGTTTATCTATGAAATCATTTTCTGTTAAAATATATTTGCTAATACTGTTCTCTTTATTCTTAACCGGTTGTGGTTATAACATGCTTTTTAGATTTGAAGAGAATATAGAGAGAAGTTGGGAATCCTGTATTGATCTTTTTGATAAGAGAGACGAATTACTTTCTGACTATTTGAATTGGATTGATTCCAGGGGATTCCCCGGGGATACATTGATTAACCGTATTCAGCAACATAGGTCCATCCTTTTTTCTCGTACTGTGGTGATCTTTGATAAAGGGAGTATGACTTCTTATTTGATGCTTCAGGCGGATTTAGTTAGATATGTTTCATTGCTGGATGAGGAACTTGAACAATGGGACCAATTACAAAAGGATTGGAAGTTTCAGGAAATTCATAGATCCTTGGAAGAGAATAATCGTGAAATGGCCCTAGCTTTGAATGAATATAATGGGTATGTAGACCAGTATAAAGGTTTTTTGTTGCCTTTACATAGAAAGCTCCTTGCGCAATGGCTGGGTTTTCAGGATTTTCAGAAAATAAATATAGAGGTAAAGGATATTTTATTGCCTCTGGGGGAGTGATATATGAAACGTGTTTTAATCAGTGTGTTTGACAAAGAGGGAATCGAGGATATGGCCCGGTTTTTAAAAGACAAGGGTTATGAGATTGTCTCCACCGGAGGAACCCATCGATTTTTAAGCGAAAAAGGCCTGGCACCCATGGATATCAGTGACGTGACAGGATTTCCTGAAATGCTGGATGGACGTGTAAAAACTCTACACCCAAAAATCCACGGCGGTCTTTTGGCTCTGCGGAATAATGCAGAACACATGGCAAAAATTAAAGAACATGATATAACCCCCATCGATATGGTCATAGTGAATCTATATCCCTTTTTTAAGGAAGTACAAAGTGATAAGACCTTTGAAGAGAAGGTCGAGTTTATCGATATAGGCGGTCCTACCATGCTGCGTTCTGCAGCTAAGAATTATCAGGATGTGGCGGTTATCACCGACCCTAAGGATTATTCTTCCATTCAGAATGAGATGGATAAGGCTGAACTTTCCTTGGAAACAAAAAAACGTCTGGCAGGTAAGGTCTTTAATTTAACCTCAGCTTACGATGGTGCCATCAGTCAGTTTTTCTTGGGCGATGATGCGCTACCTGAGTATCTGCAGACCTCCTACCGTAAACGACTTGATCTGCGTTATGGAGAAAATCCCCATCAACGGGCGGCCTTTTATGAGGATACCAGAAAAAGCGGCGCATTAAGCGATTTTAAACAGTTAAACGGTAAGGAATTGTCCTTTAACAATATCCGGGATATGGATCGAGCCTGGAAAATCGTCAATGAATTTGATGAATTGGTCTGCTGCAGTCTAAAACATTCTATACCCTGCGGTGTGGCCACAGGTACCTCTGCCCTGGATGCTTATAATAGAGCTTACCAATGCGACCCTGTTTCCATCTTTGGGGGAATTGTGGCCATCAACGGCGAAGTGGATGGGGATACTGCCCGGGAAATGGTAAAGATCTTTCTTGAAATAGTCATCGCCTCTTCCTTTACCGATGAAGCTCTGGAAGTATTAAAGGGTAAGAAAAATCTTCGGGTAATCTTAACCGATAAAAAGCCCAGTGATGCCATGGAGCTGGTCAATGTGGACGGAGGAATGCTGGTGCAGAATTGCGACAGTCAGTTCTCAAAGGATTTTAAAGTGGTGACTAAAGTGAAACCTAGCGATGAAGATATGAAAGACCTGATTTTTGGACAGCGTGTGGTAAAACATGTAAAATCCAATGCCATTGTGGTGGTTAACAATGGAATGGCCAAGGGAATTTCCGGTGGAGAGACCAACCGTATCTGGCCGGCGGAACAAGCCCTCGCAAGGGCAGAAAAAGCTACCGTTTTGTGTTCCGATGCCTTTTTCCCCTTTGACGATGTGGTAAGGACTGCCTCAGAAGCGGGTATCCGTGCTATTATTCAACCCGGAGGATCCATGAAAGATGAGGACTCCGTCAAAGCGGCCGATGAATTGGGTATCGCCATGATTTTTACAGGAATGCGGCACTTTAATCATTAATTTAAAATGCTGAATATTTTAAGATATCAATAACTGTCTGGGAAAATACCCAATGTAAGGAGAAACCATGAGTACCTTTTTTGAAAAGTTGGAAGAGCGAAGCAGAGCCATTAATTCTTTGCTTTGTGTCGGCCTGGATCCAGATATACATGTGGTTCCCGGTGAGTCTGCCTATGATAAACTCTTGGAAAACACCATGCGAATTGTCGAAGCTACCAAGGATTATGCACTTTGTTTTAAACCCAATGCGGCTTTTTTTGAGGCCCATGGTTCTGTTGGATATAAAGCTTTGGAGGATTTAATAGAAGCCATTCCTCAAGATATACCCGTACTCCTGGATAGTAAACGAAACGATATTGGAAATACTGCAGCCGCCTACGCTCAATCTATCTTTGGACTATTGGATGTAGAAGCTACCACGCTGTCTCCCTACATGGGCCGCGATGCGGTGGATCCCTTTTTGAAATGGGAAGATAAGGGTCTATTCCTTCTCTGTCGCACCACCAATCCCGGAGCGCCTGCAGTACAGGATCTTCAGGTGGATTTAGCCGACGGAAGCCGGGGAGAGCTCTACTTGCAGATGGCTGCGGAGTGTACTTCCTGGAGCAAAAATATCGGGCTGGTTGTAGCTGGTAACGATCTGGAAGCCCTACGGCGAGTACGGTCCATCTGTCCTGATACTTGGTTTTTAAGCCCCGGAATCGGCTCGCAAGGTGGAAATATGGACGAAGCTGTAGCAGCTGGTCAAAGGTCCGATGGTCTGGGTATTATTCCCAATGTATCAAGAGCTCTTGCCAATGCGGAAGATCCCAAGGCGGCAGCCAAGGATTTCTGTGATAAAATGAATGCAGCTCGAGACAGAGTCAAACCAGTACCGGGCATAACTTTAAAGAAGGTCCTTAAAAAAGAAGTTCTTCAGGGATTGATAAAAACTCAATGTTTTAAGGTGGGCGAATTCACCTTGAAATCCGGAAAAAAATCTCCCTTTTATATAGATATACGAAGAGTTTCCTCTGAGGCTTCATTATTACGGAAGGTGGGTAAGGCCTATGCCAGCTTAATCAAAGGGCTGAACTTTGACCGGATCGCTGGTATCCCTGTGGCTGGTCTTCCACTGGCTACCGCTCTTTCTTTAGAGATAGGAGTACCTATGATCTACCCAAGAATGACCATGAAAAGCCATGGTACGGGTAATCAGATTGAGGGTGAATATAAAGAAGGAGAAACCATTCTTCTTTTGGATGATTTAATAACTACAGGTAAAAGCAAACTCGAGGCCATAGAGATACTGAGATCCGCAGGGCTGAAGGTGGTAGACCTTATCGTCTTAATTGAGCGGGGAGCCCAGGGAAGGAAAGATATGGAAGCTGCGGGAATTCAGCTTTATTCCTATGCCCAGGTTGAGGAATTCCTTGAACCCTGCCATGAACTGGAATTAATCGATAAACAAACCATGGTAGAAATGATACAATACGCCAGAGAGGAATAGGAATGCTCCTACAGAACGTTTTTTTAAGATTTATATCTCGGCCAATTGTAATAGGTAATTATTATCTTCCCTTCAATCTGGCTCAGTTGCTGCTGCAGTTTGTGCTGCCCATCATGGGCATTATACTCAGCTATATTTTAGTCATTTGGCTTCTTAAGAACATTCTGAAAAATGCAAAGGCCCCCAAGGAAGCCACCGATAAAATTTTCCGTTGGATCCGTCTGGCTCTACGGCTTCTAGTTTTTATTTCCTTTTTAATTTTTCTTACCAATTTATTTGGTGCCCAAGGCTTTGAATTTGCAGGACGGCTTCTTCAGTTTATAAATCAACCCTTATTTTCGGCAGGAAATACCAATATTTCCTTGCTGACTTTACTATTTTTGATTCCGGTTTTTTATCTATCTTCTCTGGCTGGTCAATCCATCCAGATGTTATTTAATAAAAGTTTGTTTTCCCGGTTGGCAAACATGGATGAAGCCAAAAAGCTATCCGTGGCCAATTTAGTTAGATATATCACCATGTCCATGGTCTTTTTCTTTTTATTAAGTGTCATCGGTATTGATTTTTCCGCCATTGGCGCCATGTTGGCTGTTTTAGGTATTGGTGTTGGATTTGGTCTGCAAGATCTTGTGGCCAACTTTTTTGCTGGCATAGTAATCATTTTTGCTCAGCAGGTGAAGGAAAGAGACCGCATTGTTGTGGATGGTCATGAGGGAACGGTTACTGCTATTAGACTGCTTTCCACTACCATAACAACTCTTCAAAATGAAGACTTAATTATCCCCAATTCATACATTACTAATTCGGTTATTCATAATGCTTCCTATTGGAATCGAGAGATTGTACTTATCAACCAGGTTGAGGTGAATTACCAAAGCGATATGGATAAAGTTTTGGAGATTATGATTGCTGTTGGGGCGGAAAATCCCTATAGAAAAAGAAGTGAAGAACCCATGGCTATTATGAAGGGCTTTAACGATTCAGGAGTTTTAATGGAGCTTCGTCTCAAGATAAGCGAAGTAACCAATAAACTGGATGCCCATAGTTGGAATAATCTGGAATTATGGCGGAGTTTTAAAGCCCAGGGAATTGAAATACCCTATCCTCAAGTGGATCTTCATATCATTAAAAAGGCATTGGAAGAAAAGAGTTCCAACTCCAACTAGGGGCAGAAGATCTTTGCTCTCGCTCTTATTTCCCTGTTTGAGTACCAAAGGACATAATCCTGCGGTCGAAACGCTCCTGCATTTTCCACTCAATAATGGGAATATCTTTAATTGCTGTAAAGGGAATTTTAAAGGCACTGACATTTTCCAAGGCCTTTGCCGACAGTAGAGAGGCATTGCATATGTAATTATCCTCCCCAAAAAAATCAGCAGGCCCAATCTCTTCTACAAGAGTATCTTCCAAACAAAGAGATACCTTTCCAGAAAAAATTAGATAAAAATGATCCGAGCTATCAAAGGAGATTTGACTGCCCTTCTTAAACTTTTCAACGGTAGACAGTCTTGCAATATCCGCCTGGGTAAAGGTGGCTAACAGTTCTCCCAGCAGGTCGGATTTTTTTAAAAAGAAAATCAGTCCCTGAACATCTTTGTATCTATCAAGATCAAAATTCCTTTTCAGGAAGGCTTTACAAAGGGCAGAAGAAAGTTTTAAGGCCCTTAGGTAGCTGGCTGCTCGATAGGTATACAGGCTGCCTTCCTTAGAAAAAAGAGTTTCTTCACCTATAAAACTTCCCGCAGAAAGAGAATAGGATGTTTCATTCTCTCTATCAATTACTTCAACTACACCGCTCAATACAAGATATATGTGACTTTTTTCCTGATCTTTTTTAAGAATAATTTCTCCTACATTTATTAGGATTATTTCATTGTTTAAAAGAAGTTGTTTTTCGAATTCCGGAACATCGGGGAAATATCGGGATAAAAAACCATAGGCGGATTTCATATAATAATCCCTTTTATTGGGTATAAGCACATCCACCAAACCAAAGGAAGCGCTAGACCCGATTTCCTTTTCTTGAAAGCTTAAGGTTTTATTGTTATGGGAAAGAAGAATTTTACTTTTATGATCCCTTTGAAAGTCCTCCGCTATTCCATGAATTAGTCCACCACCGGTATCTACTTTTTTTAGATCTACAGGAAGATCCATCATCTTTTCCATTTGGCTAAATATTTTCTCTTAAATGGGATTTCTATGGTCGGACTCTATGAGCATTTTTCTTAAATATTCTCTGGAAGATATATCTCCAAGATGCATATACTGTTTAAATCCGCCTTCCCAAGGGGTTCTGAATAGAAATACATTGGTTTCAACGGGATGAGGGGAGTAGCATGGAAATACCATTAGTCCATTGATATTATTCCATTTATCCAGGGCTAGATCGTGAATCTCAAAGGCTTTTTCACAGTTTGACGTGGGTACATCAAGAATTGCGGATAGCTTTTTCATCACACTTTCCCGTACCAGTCTGGAAGAATAATATTTAATCCGGTGATCTGTATACATCAAGGAGGTTAGTCCTGCAAAATGATCGTCGTGTAGATGTGTATGGAATATCCCTTCAACCTCATTAATACTGATACCCAGACATTTGAGATTATTCAAAATAAAAGGTCCGGCATCTATCAAATAGATCTTTCCCTGGAATACTACCAAGCTCCCCATACAGGGTTTGTTAATATCCCAGCCATCTCCTTCTCCTACGTGTACAATTGAAAAATAATCCTTGTTGATTCGGTGAAAATCTAGATCCACCGCTGGTTCATAATTTTGGTTGGCTTTTAAATTTAAATCTATTATTAATTCTTCATCTCCATGGGTAACTTTGAACACGTTGATACTTTCTCGCTCAATAATTACTCCCTTCTTTAATTGCTTCCCTCGATTGCTGAGAACACAGGTATCCATGAAATCTTTGGAATCTTCTATGTTGTTAAAGGCATAATGTTTTTTTATTCTGAATAATTCCTTTGCCCATTCTTCAGAAACTCCCGTTGCCAGGATTTCTTCATAGCTGCCTAAACCATACCTTCCTCGGTAAATAGAATCTAATTGGGCTTTGATTTGAGACTCTGAACCAATCAACAGGGGTTTTTGCCCTCTATTGTTCACATGATTGGGTATACCCATACCTTGTAAATAAAGCATATGAAGCAATGGAAATTCTACAAGATTTGAAAATTGACCTTTTTGAATAGAAACATCTGAAAGTAATATGGCATTGGGACCGGTTTCGTAATAGATCCCCTTATTTTGTTTGGGTATAATAAAACCCTTTTGTTTTAGGTGCTTCATTACATCTGCCGGTGAGCCGCAGAGAATAAAAAGACCTATTTCGGATATATCTAGCCAGAAAACGCCATTGGTCACCGGAATTAATTCCATCTATTTCCCCTTTAGCATATATTAACAGAGTTAAAAAAGTATAAAATACACTTAAACTATCGGTTATGAATGAACTAATCTACAAAAGATTCATGATTGTATAAAGTTTTTTTTATTCGATTTATCTTAGATATTTAAAACTTAGGTTTTCTTTATAACCACGGAGCGCCAACCTCTGAACCGTTTATCCCCAATTATTTGAGATTTTTTAAGGTTCTTGGTCAACGGTTGAACATCCTTACTTCTTCCTGTTAGACAATAAAGTCCATTATGGCTTAGTACTTGGTTTATAGTTATGCTAAGAGGTTCTTCCCAGGCAGTTCTGGGGATAGGATCAATGTTAATATGTAAAAAATCCACATCCTTCAGTTTTTCCATCCATTGTTCTTCTGAAGAAAGATGAAGTTTTTCAATCTCACAGTTCTTTTTTCCCTGTTTTAGATTGAAGGCTGTAATTTCTAATTGTAACAAATCACGGCTGATCAAGGTTATTTTCCGAGGGCTTCCGCTGAAAGCTTTGAGCAGGTAGCAGGCAAAATGTCCTTGTCCCGGATCTACCAAGGTCCAGTGTCCGCCCCGGTTGATTCCTCGGAGTGTCTCACCGGTGAGCTGATCCTTCCAACTAATCTGATCAAAATCGGCAAGTCCAAAAACCGTGGTGAGATTGTATGATTGATCATAAATATGGTATTGGTCTTCATGTCTAAAATAGAGGGATAAACCGGGATTTCTGATTTCTCCCGCCCCGGTGAAATGAAATACCGAATACATTTTATTATGTTCTTCAAAGAGTATTTTATGACCGGCAGAATCAAGGGCCGTTTCCACCTGTTGTCTTAGGGGTTGCACCACAACAATTGCAACCCGTCCATGGGGTAGGCAATACAGGGGCGCTTGATCTATAAAATGATCAATCACTGGTTTTCCAGCTTTAGCAGGTACGTTGCAAATCAGCAGGTCAAAACTTTTGGGTTCAAGATCCTGTAAAAAAAGTCCCCGTTGAATCAACATATCCTTAATTCCATTAACCTGACAGTTATGTTCAGTGAAATCCAAGGCTAATGAATCTCTATCCCGGCAAAGTACCTTGCATTGGGGGGCCTTTTTCTTTAGAGCTATACCCAGGGTTCCTATACCACATCCAATATCTACCGCGGTATTTATTGTGGAAAAATCCAGTTCTGACGCCATGGATTTCAGCAGAAGTCTACTACCGGCATCAATATCATTACTGCTGAAAAGCCCCATGGACAGGCTTAGATTCATCTTTTGTCCATGGAATTGCAAAGAAACACCTTTATGGATAAAGCGGTGGATACTCAATTAGCTATTAATCCTTTCCTGGTATTCCTTTGTTTCTACGTTGATTCTGATTTTTTCACCTTCTTTAATAAAGATGGGTACTTTAACCTTGAGTCCGGTTTCAACTACCACCCATTTAGAAGCTCCCTGAACAGTATCGCCTTTAACAGCTTCTTCAGCCTCGGTTACCATAAGGTCCATCTTTGGTGGAAGTTTAATATCCAGGGTCTCTCCATCCCATTGAACTACCCGATAGGTTTCACCTTCTTTCAGGAAATATACAATGTTCTCCAGTACACTCAACGCAACTTCATACTGTTCAAAGGTCTCGGAGTTCATGAAAAAAGCAGCTTCTCCATCCTTATAAAGGTACTGAGAATTAACATCATCCACATCAATCTCTTCCATAATATCCTGAGATTTATGAGTAATCTTTAATACTGCACCGGTTTTAAGGTTTTTTAGTTTCATACGTACAAAGGCTGAACCCTTACCAGGATTCACAAATTCCCTTTCTACAACTAAAAAAGGGGCTTCCTTTTCCTTTATAAACATGCCTTTATCGATGCCACCTGCTTTTATTTGTCCCATTATATTTTCCTTTTATCCCTAGGTTTCAGGTTGTTCTTTATACCACCATTACTATCCGGTTAGCTCAATGGGAATTGAGTATTCAACATCACTGGATTCTTAAGGTATATTGATCTTCCTGATAAGGGTTTTTAGCTTCAAAATTATATCATAATAGAGGAAATAAAAGAACCCCTTGAATCTTGCTTATTTCTAACAATGCCATGAGAAGCCTATCCACTCCAAGAGCTGTTCCGGAAATACTTTCCCTCTGAGTTGATAACAACTGAGGAAAGGCCCAATCCACCTTGGGAATAGGGTCATTGATGTGCTTTAATTCTTCAGTATAGTATTGCTTGATTTGTTCTGCATCCATTGCCTCGGTGAAGCAATTTGCCAGTTCCAATTCCCCTAAATAAATCTCCCAGCGTTCTGTCCATGGACTTTGGGGAATGGGTTTCGATAGGGTTGCAATATAACTTGGATAATCCATTAAAATGGTAAATCTGTCTTTGGGAAGTTGAGGTTCAATAAGGCTTACCAGGATTAAATTGAATATATCTGCCCTGCTGTCTGCTTCATCAACCGCCAGGTCCAGTTCAAGAGCTCTTTGAAATAGGTCTTTATGTTGATTATTCTGCCCAAGAGAAAACCCTGCCCATTTTAAAAAGGTCTCTTCCAGAGTCATAATCAAAAA
>JAQICO010000154.1 GCA_027858495.1 Spirochaetaceae bacterium | reverse complement strand
CATAAATCCTGCAGCTACGGCTCCAACGGACTTGCCCATGGCTGCGATGATGGGTATTTCCATATCACTAAGGGCCTGCCACGCCCCCATATGATAAAGCCCCTTGGCTCCACCACCGCTGAGAACCAAGGCCCATCCGTTTTTATCTATACCATTCATATTTATAGTTTATTCTCATTCTGAAAAATTTGCCAATTGCTGAACAAAAAAGCCCTAGTTCCAACAAAATTTTGTACCTTCTAGGGTGTGTTAACAAACAAATCACGTAATCCAGAACGGAAGACATTTGATGTATCTCAATTGGAAAGATCCTGATTAAACTGAATAGCTTCAGTAAACATATAATTCATGAAAACAACCCGATTCCAAGATTTACCGTCCCATAACCAACCTTGTGGTGGAACAACTTCTTTATTTCCGAAGTACTTATAGGTCTGAATAGATGCGTTTAACATATCCAAAGACAGGGAGGGATTGAATTCATCGGTAGAAACTGTAGATTCCATAGTGGATGTACAACCCTGCAGGAAAAGTATAACTAGGCATATAAAAAGAATCCATGTTCTTTTGTTTTGTTGGTTATTCATATAAGTAATAATACCTTGCTATGACTTGTTCACCAAGTATTTTTAAACAAAAAACCGTCCCCAAGAAAGGGACGGTTACAATAAACAGTTAAGTGGATGCCTACATTCTACGCAATTCATTGAGAGAAAAGGGATTGGGGCTATCTTGTTCTCCATGAACCTCCGCCCATTCTTTAAGCAAACTCTTCTCTTTTGAGCTAATGCGTTTGGGGATTTCTACGATGAGTTTTACATACAAATCACCCTTACGACCATTGCCGTGCAACATGGGTATACCCTCTCCGCGAATACGCAAAATCTTTCCTGAAGGCGTCCCAGAGGCAACCTTCAGCTTTCTTTTTTTATCATCCAATGTTCGAACAAAGATTTCAGCTCCCAAAATAGCCTGGCTGACTGAAATAGGAACAGCACAGAGCAAATCGTTGGAGTCCCGTTCGAAAAAATCATGGGGCTTCACATTAATATAAACGTAAAGATCTCCAGGAACTCCGCCCTGGGGGGCTGCAGATCCCTGGCCATCCAAACGGATCCGTTTACCACCATCGATGCCCGCAGGAATGGAAACCTTAACCTTCTGGGATTTCCGCTGGGTTCCTGTTCCATGACATTCACCACAGGGGTTTTCTATAATAGTCCCGTTACCGTTACAGCTAGGACAATTAGATGCGATTGAGAAAAAACCGGAACTTCTCCGAACCTGACCGGACCCCCCGCAGGAGGAACAGGTCTTGGCTCCACTGCCCGAAGCAGCACCGCTTCCATGACAGGTGCCGCAGGGAGCATCACGGTTAAACTCAATCTCTTTTTTTACGCCATAGACCGCTTCATTGAAGGATATGGTCATATCAAAACGCAGATCCTGTCCACGATGGATCCGCCCACGGCCTCCACCGGAATGCCCGCCCATGCCGCCGCCACCAAAGAAGGTATCAAAGATAGAGGAAAAATCCCCGAAAATATCTTCAAAACCGGTGAAGGCAGACTGATTGAAGCTTGGACCGCCCATTCCGTCCACCCCGGCAAAGCCGAACTGGTCAAAGGCTTTACGCTTCTTTTCATCGGAAAGAACTTCATAGGCCTCGGTGGCCTCTTTGAAGATCTGTTCCGATTCAGCGTTCCCCTGGTTCTTATCGGGGTGATATTTGATGGCCAATTTTCTATAGGCCTTTTTTATTTCCTCCGGTGTGGATGATTTTTCCACTCCGAGAACTTCGTAATAATCCCTTTTAGCCACGATATACCTTGTATGCCCTAGTTATCTTCGTCGACTACTTCGTAGTCGGCATCCTCAGTTCCATCATCGTCACTGGAAGCTTCTTGAGACTCTTCTCCAGCTTCACCTGCACCAGGAGCACCTTCTGCACCGGCTTGTTGTTTGTAAGCCTCTTCAGCTAACTTATATGCAGCCTGCTTTAACTCTTCTGTTTTAGCTTTGATAGCTTCAACATCGGTACCTTTTAAGGCCTCTTTTAATGCTTCAACCGAAGCCTGGATCTTAGTTTTTTCTTCTTCAGAGACTTTATCACCCAGGTCAGTAAGAGACTTTTCAGTGCTGTATACCAGGTTATCGGCTTCGTTTCTCGCCTCGGCGCTTTCTTTAATGGCCTTATCTGCCTCGGCATTCTGTTCAGCTTCTTTCACCATTCGGTCAATATCGCTTTCATCCAGACCGGAAGAAGACTCAATTCGGATCTTCTGCTCTTTACCGGTTCCAAGATCCTTGGCTGATACATGGACAATACCATTTGCATCAATATCGAAGGACACCTCTACCTGAGGAACTCCTCGTGGTGCTGGTGGAATACCAACCAGGTCAAAACGACCGAGAGACCGGTTGTCCTTGGCCATTTCTCTTTCACCCTGTAATACATGGATTGAAACGGCATTTTGGTTATCCGCAGCCGTACTGAAAATCTGTGATTTTTTGGTGGGGATAGTGGTGTTTCTTTCAATAAGCTTAGTACAAACCCCGCCTAGGGTCTCAATTCCCAAGGAGAGAGGAGTAACGTCCAGCAATAGGATATCGTTTACATCTCCGCCTAATACACCACCCTGAATGGCTGCGCCCATGGCGACCACTTCATCGGGGTTAACACCCTTGTGGGGATCCTTCTTAAAGATGGCCTTTACAATGGTCTGAACTGCGGGAATACGGGTTGAACCACCCACTAAAATTACTTCATCAATTTCTTCGGGTTTATATCCGGCATCTTTTAGAGCCTTTTCACAGGGGTTCTTAGTCCGACTCACCAGATCGGAAGTCATCTGATCAAACTTCGCTCTGGTAAGATTGTACTGCAGATGTTTTGGGCCCGCTGCATCGGCGGTAATAAAGGGTAGATTAATATCACTGGATTGAGCACTGGAAAGTTCCTTCTTTGCCTTTTCTGCCCCTTCTTTCAATCTTTGAAGAGCCATTTTATCCTTGGAAAGATCTACGCCCTGATCGGACTTGAAACTGTCGATTAACCAGTCAATTATAGCATTGTCAAAGTTATCACCACCTAAATGAGTATCCCCATTGGTGGATTTAACTTAAAAAACACCGTCACCCAACTCAAGGATAGAAATATCAAAAGTACCGCCCCCCAAGTCATATACAGCGATTTTCTGATCCTTCTGATCTTTACCGAATCCATAGGAAAGGGCTGCTGCAGTGGGTTCATTCACAATTCGCTTGACGTCTAAACCGGCGATTTTACCGGCATCCTTGGTTGCCTGACGCTGAGCATCATTAAAATAGGCAGGAACAGTGATAACAGCTTCCGTTACAGGTTCACCAAGATAATCCTCGGCGGTTTTTTTCATTTTTTGAAGAACCGCTGCAGAAATCTCAGGTGGAGAATATTCCTTACCGCTTGCAATAACACGTACATCACCGTTTGGTCCAGCTTTTACGGTATAGGGCAGCCGGTGCAGTTCTTCTGTTATTTCTGAATGCTGACGTCCCATAAACCGCTTAATAGAATAGACGGTGTTTTCCGCATTGGTTACCATCTGGTTTTTTGCAGGCTGTCCGATGAGCCTTTCATCCTTATTGGTGTATGCCACGATGGAAGGAGTGGTTCTTTGACCTTCCTCGTTTTGAATTACCAGGGGTTCTCCCCCTTCCATTACTGCCACACATGAGTTTGTAGTTCCTAAGTCAATACCAATAATTTTTCCCATATCTAATCTACTCCTTTGATTATTCTTTATTTTTCTTGTCCTGAAGGACAACAGGTCTTGCCATTTTTACCTTTGCCGGCCTAAGCACTCTCTGGTGCAGTTTGTAACCGGTTTGAAAAACCTGACTTACCGTGGGTTCTTCCACTTCTTCTGAATCTTCCATCATCAGGGCTTCATGCAGATTGGGATCATAAAGTTCTCCCTCTGCTTCAATTTTCTCCAGGCAATATTTATTGGCCAACATGGAGGAAAACTGTTGTTCGATCATATGAATTCCATCGTGAAAGGTTTGAAAATCAGAAGATGCTTCTCCCGACTGTATGGCCCGTTCAAAGTTATCAATAATTTCTACTAAATCGGTAAGCAGGGCAGAATTGCCATATTTCACCGAATCTTCCTTTTCTCTGATCATTCTTTTGCGGTAATTTTCAAAATCGGCCTGTTTCCGCAGGTATTGATCTTTCAATGTGCTGTTTTCTTCTTTCAATGCTTCGATCTCCTGAAGCTGTTTTTCCTCTTCACTCAATTCAACCTGAGCCTCTTGCTGTTCCTGCGGAGCTTCCGCCTCGGTGGACAGTTCCTCTTCTGGGATATTCAGCTCTTCTTCTTTTTGATTAAGCTCATCCTTATTCTCAGACATTCTATTCCTCAATGATTTTTGTTTGACATTAAATTACTCAATCTTTTGAAAAAAAGTCAAGATTTTTTTATATTGTAGGTACAAAGTTTATCAACAGGTATTATAATGAGTTCTATGTTTACAAGTAATGATCTTAATGAATTGGAAAAAAGAGGGATTAGTAAAGAAATTGCAGAACAGCAGATTGACCTAATTAAGCAGGGGAATCAACCGGATGAAGCCATTAGGGCGGCACATGTCAATGATGGCATCCAAAGGCTTTCTCCCCATCAAAAAAAGATTTATATTGAACTTTGGAAAGAAGAAAAAAAGAACTGGAACTACGAAAAATTTGTCCCTGCCTCCGGTGCGGCATCCCGTATGT
>JAQICO010000294.1 GCA_027858495.1 Spirochaetaceae bacterium | reverse complement strand
ATCCTCCATGTTGAACATTGGGACAGGAAATATTGATTTCATAACCCCAGACAAATTCAAGATGATCCACCTGTCTAAGCAATTCAACATAGTCCTGATGTTCTTTACCACCGATGTTTAATACTACCGGACATTTAAGCTGTTCAAGAAAAGGAACTTTATCCCTTAAAAAACCCTTTAATCCAGGGTTAGCCAATCCGATGGAATTTAACATTCCAGCGGGAGTTTCAGCCAATCTAGGAGTTTTATTACCCGGTCGAAATTCTAAGGTAAGAGCCTTTGCATATAATGCCCCTAAATTATCCAAGGACATTAAGCGACCATAATCTTCACCAAATCCAAAGGTTCCAGAAGCGACCCCCACAGGATTCGGTAATTCTTTATCTGCAATTTTTACAGTTAATTCCATTTAAGAATCCTACTTTCAAATACTGGGCCTTCCTTACATACCCGGAGATATTTTTGAGGCAAATTGACTTCGATGGCACATCCTTGGCATGCTCCCACGCCACAGGCCATTAGTTCTTCCATGGAGACATAACATGGGACTTGATATTTTTCAGACAATTCATGACAAGCCTTCAACATAACCTGGGGTCCACAGGCATAAAGGGGATATTTCACTGCACCTTGAGATTGCAGATAGGAAATACCGTGTCCATGAAATCCCTGGCTTCCATCATCGGTGGTAATAATTAAATCTACATTATCATGAAGTTCAACCTGGGGAATCCACTGCTTCGATCGATATCCTAAAATAAGCTGAGGACTTTTTCCCTGGGCTGCCCACTGATTGGCCAAATAAACCATGGGGCCAGTTCCAATTCCACCCCCTAATATTATGGGGTGATGGGAATCACAATCAGAAAAACAACCTCCAAGAGGCCCAAGCACATCTAAATCTTCTCCAGGAACTAAGGTGGTCATGGCCTTTGTTCCCTTTCCCCTCAATTGATAAATCAATGATGCAGTAGAGTTCTGTTTATCAAAGGCAGAAAAGGCAAAGGGCCTACGTAAAATAGGGTCATCATTTAAAAGTGTTCTTATTGTTAAAAAATGACCAGCCTTGGGAGCTAAATTTCTGGGCCAGGTAAAGGATAACTCATAATAATCAGGAGAGATCTTTTTATTTTGGAGAACTTTAGTTATGAATTGATCCATCAGCCTTCTATCAGCCTATTCCATTCATCTGGTGTAATACGCCCGGTTTCAAAGCCCTCTTCAATATAATCCACAACTCTTTGGATTTTATTGGCGACGTTAGTACTGAGGTGATGTTCCCAACTGCAGGCTTCTTTTTCAGCTTCTTCGCCGGATTCATTAAGCACTATTTCCATAAAGCTTAATAGAATACCATGCTTTTTCTTTATTTTTTTTGCCTTTTCCAATCCCATATCGGTAAGGTTAATAAAGGAATTTTTTTCATAATCAATTAGATTTCTATCTCTAAGATTTTTTAAGGCCCCGGTTACCGATGGCATCTGTACATCCAGCATGGCGGCTATATCCTTGACCCGGGCTACACGGTTTTTTTTCTCTAAAACCAAAATAGCTTCAAGGTAGTCCTCCATACTTGGGGTTAAAGGTCTGTTACTCATAATAAAATAATAACAAATTTCAAATAATTAGGCAATCATAACAAGGGAAGGTTTTCCACTCTTTAAAGGGTAATTAACATAACATATCATTTTATGATATGATGAGTTTATGAAAGGCAGAATTGAACGTATAAAAGACTTGATACTTCAGGGATTAGAAAAATTGGACAATATTAAATCTGTTCAATTGGTCTCCCACGATAAAGAAGATATATATGATCCCTATTTTATTTTATCCTTTGATCTTTATTATAACGGGAATTTACAGGAAGATAGAAGAGAGATATATCCCCACGTTGAACTATTTGAAAGTTCTCCATCTGGCTCTAAAGACCGTCTTTTAATAGATAATCTACCCATAAGGCTCGAATATAGAGGCATTAGTAGAATCGAGGCCCTTTTTGCAGCATTGGAAGGGAATATGGCATATCCCTCTAGAGAGTTAAGTTTTCTCGTAAATAGAATAAATAACGGAAAGATTCTCATGGACAACCAGGATTGGCTCAAGGGATATTCTGAAAAGGCTAAGAACCTACCCGAATTTTTTTGGAAAAAACTTTTGGGTTATTATATATCTAAAACAGAAAACTATTTAAACGATTTACGAGCAGCATCGTTAAGGAATGATAGTTTTTTCTTCCAGCTATCCCTGGGAAATTTTCTACGTAACTCAGGAGGGTTATTAATGGCCCTTAACTATAAAACAGAACCATCTCCACGATACTTTAATGAAGCATTAAATAAATTAAATCTTCTTCCTGACGGCTTTAAAGCCAACTATGGAAGCTTACTTCGATCTCATAACGAGTTAACCATGGAAAGGAAAAGTGAGGTAGCCACATTATACACCAGAAGTATTTTGGGATTGCTCCCCGCCTATTAATTAAATTATCCCTATCTATGTTTTTATACTCTCCTCTATCTTCTCAACAGGGTATGTATAATTTCAGAGTAGACAAAGAAGCTGGCCATGTATATTTCCCATGGCCCTTTTATATTCAGCAAGATGAAATACTACGTATTCATTATCAAAGTATCCAGGGATTTCAAATCAGTCTGGAAGAGAATGGAGGAACTCCGACATCTTTCAGCTTACCTCCCAGTGATGAAAATGATTTTTTTGATATTAAAGTTCCCTATTTAACACAAATTTCATGGATAAATTATTCTACCTGGATGGGAGAAATAAAGAATATAACCTCCCAAACTGACCAAGAAAGAGAAAATTTAGATCCGAGATATAGCAACAGTGAGTTAACTGTGGATTTTCAATATATTGAATCAAAGCAAGACAGGTTGAATAATGATTATCTTCTATATAATTGGGCGGTAAAACCCGAAATATTTATTTTTGATTTTAAGGATTATCAGACCCAAGCGTTGATGTTGAAAAGATTGGCATTCTTTGTGGAGAAACCTGGTTATCGTGGTCAAATATTGTCCGACGAGGAACTTCAAGGCAAACATGGTTGGAACGCCCATGATTATGCCGCGGAATCACTGGCAGATTTCTTCAATACAGCCCAGAAAGATCAGCTGAATCAATGGGAAATTGAATTACGGGATCTGTTGATAAATCGTCAAGTGATCCTAGCTGAAGGGGATCAGTTTAAACCGGGTATAGGGGCTATTATATCCATATCCAGGGAATCATCGGACCAGCTTAGAAAAATATTTTTAACCCATGAATCGGTTCATGGACTTTTTTTTACCGATGAAAACTTCAGGCTTGATATAGAAAACTATTGGCATCAATTACCCGAGGACTTCAAGCAGGCATGGAAGGCATTTTTATTTTATTACGATCATCCCTACGATACTCAGTGGGATTTTTTGGTAGTTAATGAATTAGCGGCGTATTTTTTGCAGAGTCCCTTGGATAAGCAAGAGGATTATTTTCGATACCGATTTGAAGCAACAGCGGAGAACCATGCTGAGGCTGCAGTTATTCTACTTCCCTTCTTGGAAAATAATCCTGGTTTTTTTCAAAAGACAGCCCAGGATCTTGAGCAAATACTTCAAAAATATTATCCTCTTAATGCAGGTAACTTTAATATAACTGAGTAAAAAAATACTTACCCTATAGGTCTTTACAGGATTTGAAAAATCTGCTATTTTTCATTCTGCTTATAGATGTAAATTAAAGGTGGATTTAAATATGGCAAGAAAATGTGATTTCTGTGGAAAAGGTACTGTAGCTGGTAATAGTGTACCCAGAAAGGGTCTTCCCAAGAAAAAGGGTGGTGCTGGTCAGCATATCGGTGTTAAGAGTAAGAGAGTATTCAAACCCAATCTGTTAAAGGTTAAGGCTCTCATTAAAGGACAGCCCAAATCTGTAAAGATTTGTACCCGTTGTTTAAAAGCTGGAAAAATTACCAAGGCTTAAATATTGATACGAAGACCATCGTAACCGGGTTCGATTCCCTTGGGTAGTTCTTCGTATAGTTTATGGTAATCAACATCATGATTTAGATGTGTGAACAGGGCCCTTTGAGGTCCTGTTTTTTTTATAATATCCAATGCTTCATCAATGGTAAAATGGGTTGAGTGCTTTTTGTACCTTAAAGCTCCAATGATCAATAATTTTAAACCCTTAAGCTTGTTCATTGTATTTTCAGGGATAAAACTGCAGTCAGTAATATAGGCCACATCGTTAATTCTATATCCTAAAATATCCAATTCACCGTGTTTTATAGCTAATGGGATGATATTCATACCGCCAAGAATGATCTGTTCCTCGTCCAACGGTAAAAGTGATAATTGTGGTTTGCCTCCCCCCTCCTGGGTCTCCTTAAAAATATAGGAAAAACGATTCCTAATTTCCTGCAAGTGTTCACTTTTGCCATATACATCCATTGGTTTATCAAAACAGAAAGGTCTAAGGTCATCCAACCCATGAATATGATCTGCATGATCATGGGTTATCAGTAGAGAATCCACATTATTAATAGAATTGTTCAATAACTGTAATCTTAATTCAGGAGAAGTATCTATCAGGAGATGAAATCCTTGGTGAATTATCATCAAAGAGGAGCGGGTTCTTTTATTTTTTGGGGAAGTGGATTTACACACAGAACAATTGCATCTCAACATGGGAACACCGCAGGAAGTCCCGCAACCCAACATAATTATTTCCATATCTTCAATTTATCTAATTTATTTCTTTAGAGCAAGAAAATTAAAAACAACGTTGCCATGACTTATTTTAGATTGACCTTTCAGTTTCAATTGGATAACATTTGCCAATGAGAGGTAATAATGAAATCCCAGAGTAACTTAAAGCCGGACTTGGCATCTATCATACAAGCGAAATTAACTCTAAGAGAGCTCTTTGATGCAACACCTCTTCAGGAAAATCGACAATTATCCGAACGCTATGAAGCACGTATTTTTCTTAAAAGAGAGGATTTGCAAGAAGTAAGGTCCTATAAACTCAGAGGTGCCTACAATCGAATGAAGGCCCTTACCCCCCAAGAAAGAGACAAGGGGATAGTCTGTGCAAGTGCCGGCAATCATGCACAGGGGGTGGCCTATTCCTGTAATAAACTGGGAATTATGGGGCAGATATATATGCCGGCTACAACCCCCAGGCAAAAGATAAAACAAACGGAAATGTTCGGTAGAGACTCCATAGAAATAATACTCCATGGAGATACCTTTGACGATGCTTATAAAGCAGCAATGACAGCCTGTGAAAAACAGGAAAAAACCTTTATACATCCCTTTAACGATCCCATGGTCATTCAAGGTCAGGCCACCGTGGGATTAGAAATTATGGAACAACTCAACGATACCATGGATTATCTTTTTGTACCTGTTGGAGGAGGTGGTTTAATCTCGGGAGTAGGTACCGTTATTAAAGAGATGAGCAAAAAAACACAGCTAATAGGAGTTGAACCAACCGGAGCAGCATCTATGACCGAAGCGCTTAAAGCCGGTCGGCCTGTTACCATTGAGAAAATCGATAAATTTGTCGATGGTGCGGCTGTTGGCCGTGTGGGAGACAACTGCTATGAAATAGCAAGTAAAGTTATTGATCATATGATAACGGTTGATGAGGGGAGGATCTGCACACACATATTGGACCTATATAATTACAGTGCCATTGTTGCAGAACCTGCGGGTGCTTTAAGTGTTGCGGCATTGGATAAAATGGCTAAGAAAATAAAGGGTAAGACGGTGGTTTGTATTCTTTCGGGAGGTAATAACGATATTACCAGAACAGAAGAAATTAAAGAGAGATCTTTATTATATCAAGGTCTGAAACATTATTTTATGATAAGGTTTCCCCAGCGAGCTGGAGCATTAAAAATCTTTGTGGCCGATGTATTAGGCCCGAAGGACGATATTACCCACTTTGAATATCATAAGAAAAACTCCAGAGAGAAAGCGCCGGTAATAATGGGAATAGAACTGCAGAATCGAGAGGACTTAAAGGGACTAAAAGAAAGAATGGAATCTCAGGGATTTGTTCATAAATATCTAAATGATAATCCGGATTTATTCCAATTCCTCGTTTAATTCTGCCGCTTGAGTTTTCAGGTTATCTATTTCGTCTGTGGTTTTACCCCAATTTACTCTATGGGCTTTTACAGTTTTTGATTTACCCTTTACCTTGAATTCCCCGACAAGCTCAATGGAAAAGCGTTTTTTATCTACCAGAGAGTCCACTGTGTCTTGAGATATAAGGATATCACATTTTAATTCCTTGGTCAGAGTCTCCATTCTACTAGCGGTGTTTACTGTGTCGGAAATAACCGTGGAGTCCATCCTCATATTTTCCCCGATGGTTCCGAGCATTAGATTTCCCGTATTGATGCCTATTCCTATACCTATGACTTGTAAATTCCGTTCTTCCCTTTCAAGATTAAATAATTCTAAACCCTTACGTATATTTAATGCAGCCTTTAAAGCATCATCGGGAGAACCTGGAAACAAAGCCATTACTCCGTCTCCTAAATATTTATCAACAAAACCGCCACATAAACGAATGACAGGACCGATGCGATTTAAAAATGAATTGATAAACCTGAAAGTATCTCTTGAACTAATGCTTTCAGAGAAGTTTGTAAAATTCCGTATATCCAAGAAAAACACCGTCATCTCAGCTTCGATAAAATCACCCAATTCCACATCGACAATGCTTTCTTTATCTAAATATTGTAAAACTTCATGTGGAATAAATCTTTCCAGAGAATGGTTTAATAATTCAAGATCATTGGAATATCTGGCTACGGTATTAAATAAACTTGAAAATCGCTGTGACAATAAGAAACTCTGACTGAAGGTATAAAGAAACACCCCAATTGAAGCTAAATAAACACTCTTTATTATGCCATTGGATAAGAGGACATCGTTGATGCTTGTTAAGACTAAAAGGCTAAAACCTAAAATAGTAATAAAAGCGCCCTGCTCTTTACGTAACATGCTTCCAAATATTTTTATTAAGAGATACCCCCCCCCTAATAGAATTAGTACATCGTAAAAAGCTTCAAAACGCAAATTGAAAAGTACCGGAGTAAATATCAAAAGCCCAGTCCAGAGGCCTGAACTGATCAAAATAATTCTCATGACAAATTTGTCTATACGCCAGGGAAAAATCTCCTTGAAATACAAAAAGAAAAGAGGCAGTATCATATAGATAGAAATGTGTTCTATGCCGACAAGTATGCGCCATGATAACCAGGTGGGCGAAAACATATCCACTAATATTCTTTCTCCAATAGAAAGAGTTCGAAGGGTCATCAAAATACAAATGAGGGCAAACCAAAGGGGTGATTTATCCTTACGTCTAAGTAGATATAGGCAAAGATGATAAATCCCCATAAATAATAAAGCACCGGAAATGATGGAAGTTAATATGATGTCCCGAATCCGTTTTTTATGAATGTAATCTCTTTGTCCAATTAGAATACTGTCCCAAGTACCAGTATAGGGATAATGGAAATTGGCTACCTGCATCACCAGCAGCTCTATATCCCCTGGAACATCAACAATAGCCAAGGAAGAATTGGGAACATAATTTTGGATTTGAGAAGAAACCACACCGATTTCTAAAATCATTTGATCTTGGGTAAATAATTTGGTTGCAGCACTGCTGTTGGGCACACGTAGAGATAAATTTTGCTGATTTTCCGGAAGATCTATACGTAAAGCAATGGTCCCCTTGGTTATTAATTTTTCCGAGGATTCCATAAAGCCTAGGCGCTTCCACCATTGGGGAACTTCAATAAATTGGTCATATCCCTGATCCAATTGTTGATAAACTTCATTGGGCGATAATAGTTCCTCGGGCCAGTAATACCATTGCCCTTCCAAACGAGCCATTTGCCCATGTGAGAAATCGACCTGCTTTAAATTAGCCACACCATCATTTATGCTGTATAAGTTTGCGAGAGAGGAATGGCAGCCGAAAAGCAGTGTAAGAAATATAAAAATTATTATAGTTTTAATGATTCTATCCATTTGCAGAATTTTAATTCACTTTTCCAAGGATAACAACCAAAATATTCTATGAGCTTACACTAAAATCATTCAATTCTCTTAATTTCATTTTAATCACTTTGAAAGATTTTGAGCCTAAGCAAGGCCGATTTTTTTTATAAAGATCTTTGGATTTCCAATAATCAATAATGGGTAGTAAATCTTCCAGGCCCCAGTGCTTGAACGACGCAAAATCACGGTATAAATATAATCTTTTCGAAACTACCGAAGGGGTGTACCAGCCTAAAAACATATCGAATAGATCCCTTTGATTTAACCGTCCAGAATTAAAAATCAATCGGTCTGCCAGCCTTTTCACCATAGCATTAACACTGGGGGTCCATTGTATGGGACGGCAATAATCACAGCCGCCGCAATTTTCTGCATGTTCTCCCATGGCTGTAAGTAAATAGCTTCTTCGGCAAAATTTCCATTGAGCAAACTCCTTGATAAACCCTTCATAGTCCATGGCTGGTTTGATCAAAACAATACTGTAGGCCTTCCTCCCATCTCTACCAGCCCTGCCCGCTTCTTGCAGATAGGATTCCACACTATCCGGCGGATCTCTATGGATGACATAACCTATGTCAGATTTATCGATACCCATACCATAGGCCTTGGTGGCACAGAGGATTCCCCTTGTGCTATGAAAAAACCATCGGGCACAGAGAATTTTCTCCTGAGTACTCATACCTGCATGGTAGGAACGAATTTCAATATTCCCCAAACGCAATCTTAGTTCAGCAGCAGTTTGTACAGTGGATTTCCTACTGTTGCAAAAGATAAGAACCGTAGCGGATCTATTACGGCAAATCTCCTCAATGCTCAACATAATATGATGACTCTTCACCAGATGATACTGCAGATTGCTTCTATCTCCAGAACTGCGAATAATATTCCATGAATATTGTGGTATAAGAATATTCTTTAATTTTTTTTCGTCCTTAGTAGATAAAGTGGCTGTAAAAAAATGGATTCCCTTAAAATATTCTAATTTGATTATTTTATTTAAATCGATAAGGCTGGGACGAAAGGTCTCTCCCCATTGTAAAACCGTATGAACTTCATCGACGATGAGCTGCTGAAATAAACCCTGGGAAATCCAACTGCCTAATTCAGAGCTTTGGCACATCTCCGGATTGGTGAGCAGGAAACGAATTCCCCTATGGCTCAACTGCCGTTGTATTTCTTCCCGATCTTTTTTACTTTGCCCACCTCTATAAATAGCAGCAGGAATATTCCTTTCACTCAAACGGCGGTATTGATCTTCCATCAGGGATAGCAGGGGATAGATAACGAGAGTGATTCCAGGCAGAAGAATACCGGGTAGCATATAGCAAAGGCTTTTTCCCATTCCCGTGGGAAATATAACCAAATTGAACGGATTTATTTCTCCGGCGGTTTGTTCTCCCCAATAGCCCCCAGCAGAGAGTAGATTGTCTATGACTAAACGCTGATAGGGATAGATATAGGGAATCCCTAAAAGTTCCTTTGCCTGTTGGTTGTAAAAGTCTTCCATGTTATGTATATAGGCTGAAGACTGGCAATGGCTTCAGCTAGCCTGAGAAATCAAACAGGCCAGCTCTGTCAAAGCCCTGTGCATCTTTTCAGGGGGCAATGAAGCAAAATTCAGACGAATGTAGTTATTAAAACGAGGGCTTACAGAAAATAATCTGCCTGGTGTTATGGATATTCCCTGCTGCAGAGCCAAATCATAAAGCCTAAGACTATCCAGCGAGCCAGGGAGTTTTATCCAAGATAAATATCCCCCCTTGGGTTGGGTCATCTTGGTTTCTTTAGGAAAAAGTTCTTTTATCATTTCTTTAAAAAGGCACAGTTTTTTTCCATAATTAATAGAAACTGACTGTAAATGACGCTCATATTGTTTACCTTGAAGAAAATCGGCCAAAGCCCATTGCTGAAGGCTCGAAGTTCCTAAAGTACTGGCATATTTATAGTCTCTTGCTTTTAAAAAATATCGCCCGGGAACTAGCCAACCTACTCTCAAATCCTGGGATAAGCTTTTAGAGAAGGAAGAACAAAGAAGTACCCGCCCCTGATGGTCAAAAGAAAAAATAGTTTTGGGTCTATTAAAACCATGGCCAAGTTCCGCAAAAACATCATCTTCGATGAGAGGTATATCTAACCGGGAGACTATATGACAGAATTGGCTTTTATGCTCATCAGAGTAACAATGACCTGTTGGATTGCTATAGGCAGGATTTAACACCAAGGCTGATACATTATGTCTTTGCAAAAGAGACTCCAACTGATCTAAATCCATTCCTCTATCTGGACATACTGGAATCTCAAGCACTCTCCGTCCGAGCACTTCAAGGCTCTGTAATAATCCGTAATACCCTGGGGATTCAATGGCCACTAAGTCTCCGGGTCCGGTGCAAACCTGAAGTGCGATGGTAAGGGATTCCTGACAGCCTGAGGTTATGATAATTTCCTCGGGTTTATAAATCTTGCCACCAAGTAAAGATCTTTTACTAATCTGTCGGCGCAAATCAAGATTTCCCTGGGGACCCTCATAATGATTGGGAATATAAACAGCATGTCTCCGAAGGGCACTGTGAATTTGTTTAACCGCCCTTGATTCAATATCAGGAATGGCACTACCCAATGGATAGGGTGTATTTTCTTGCGTCTTAGACATAACCTGCATAGAAAGATCCAGTATTTTTATCTCCTGAGGTTTGCTTTCAAAATTTGATTCCATAGGAGAATCAATAGAAAAATCCAATGGAGCTAATACATAATATCCTGAACGATTTTTACTATGAATAAGCTCTTTGTCTTCTAAATATCCATAGGCCTGTTCCACAGTGCCAATACTTACAGCAAAGCTTTTACTCATCATCCTTAAAGAAGGAAGCTTTTCACCGACTTTTATAATTGATGAACTAATTTGCTCTTCTATTTTTTTTGCTATTTCTAAATATTTGTAATCCATAAATACATCATATCTGTACTAGTATAAAAAATCAATTTCTGTATCTGTACTACTTATGTTTAATCTTTTAGCATAAATAAAAACTTTATATGAGGTGTCAAATGAGATTAGAAAAATACTTTCAGAGAATCGGATATCAAAAGAAACCAGAAAACAACCTAAAGACCTTAACAGAAATAATGAAACTTCAAAGCCGTAGCATTGCCTTTGAAAATTTAGATGTCCATTTAGGCAAAGAAATCGAAATAAATGATGATGCCATAAGAGATAAATTATTATTCCATAAACGAGGTGGTTATTGTTATGAGGTAAATGGCCTTTTAGCCCAAGTTCTTAAATCATTGGGTTTTAAGGTTGATTTTTTAGGGGCGAGAACCATCCTGGGATATCAAGAAAAAAGACCTATAACCCATATGATACTAAGGGTAGATTTAGAAGGAGTATTTTATATTTGCGACCTGGGATTTACCGGCTATAACAGTAGCTGTCCAATTCCATTAAAATCGGGATATTATGACAATGGGAATTTTATGCTGGTAAAAGACTTAAATTATTACAAATTTAAAACCAAGGACTCTAAAAATAATTGGTTAAGCTTATATTCCTTTGAAAATATAGAATTAGATCAGGTGGATTTCCAATTGGCCAATTACTATAATTCCAACTCTTCAGATTCAATATGTACACAAAAAATCATCTGCGGAATTGAGGAAAATGAGAAATCCTATCGCTTGGTAAATAATATTTTCAGCATTAAAAAAGGAGAGTCCATAATTAAGGAGAAGATTGAAACTAAGGCTCGATTAAATGAAATTTTGGAAAAGATTTTTGGGATTTTTTTGATAGATGATGAATTGACAATACTGTTTAGTGTTATGAAGGAAAGATCATAGACACAAGCCAATCAGACAATCAGATAAAAAAGGGGCCGTCGCAAAAGCCCCCTTTAACCCTGATACTGCGTTGATTTTCTGCACGGGCTACTCATGTAGTACCTCTACACTGCGTTGCCGGTTCAAAAATCGCCTTGTCTCAGAACTAAATCTTGACTTTTGCGACAGCCCCTAAAAAATTATTACGTGATTAGCGAATATTATTTGCTAATTTTTATCCAATTAACATTAAAACCACCGCTAAAAGCAAACACACCCACGGTCATTTGTCCTTTGGTTAATTCTACAGTACTTGTGACAGTTGTCCAATTCTGCCATCCTCCGGTTGAAGGAACAGAAACGTCATCCAGAACAGTATTTCCCTGATTTGTATCAAACCTAAAGTGTCCATTTGAACTTTCACTTGCCAGACGATATTCAATGGTATAAGTTCCAGTTTCTGGAACGTCTATGATAAAATCAAACCAATCTGAGTTATCAATCCATCCAACATTCAATCCACCTTCACTACAATTTTCTGTCTGTATACCGCTCATTGTATAATAATTCTCAGCTTCAATAAGAAGTTCAAAATCACCACCAGTATCGGCATCAGTAGATGCATTTTTACTTGCGGTTGCAGACTGATTACCTGCATCATCAAATGCGGAGACATAACATGTATAATTAGTATCTGCAGATAGACCTGTAAAGGTATAGGAGGTGTCAGTTACAGTTATATTTGAGCTGCTACCAATACGAACGATATATCCAGCAACACCCACATTGTCAGTTGATGCACTCCAATTAAATGTAATACTGCTACTGGTACTAGAAATACTCAAATTTTGGGGTACAGAAGGTGCATCATTATCATCAATAGCTCTAGCCAGGTTTATCCAATTCAAATTGAATCCACCACTGAGAATGTTAATTCGTAGGGTCTGCATTCCTGCTGGAAGATAAACTGTGCGTTCAACAGTGGTCCAATCTTGCCAGTCTGTTGT
>JAQICO010000021.1 GCA_027858495.1 Spirochaetaceae bacterium | reverse complement strand
GTTCTACCGAATTCTTTTTTTCAATCATAGGTTGCCTCCATAAAAAGCTTAAGAGCATAATGAGAAGATGTAAAGGGTAATGATCTAAGCAGGGTTGTTCAGTATAAAAAAGAAACTTTGATCCTTTGAACTTAAATATTGAAATATATTTTCATCTGAAATGTTTAAATATTTCTTTTCCTTGGAAACATGATTCTCTAAACCGCTTTTCAATTGACTCATCAATTGTTCAAGCTGTATTTTTTCTTTCTTAACAGAATATAAGTAATCATCACTCTTTAAAACGGAACTTTGCAAATCCATTTCATTTTTTAATCTAAGAGTGGTATTTTTATAATTTGTGTTAACTCCCCATTGTTTCGACCTATATCCTGAATCTAACTGGATCCCAATAAAGTTTTTCAATACATATACTTATATAAGAATAAATTTTTATGGTATAATGGAACCGTAATTTCTTCGTTTATATATAGACAAGAACAAGGAGCATGGTTATGCAAAATAATAAATTTACGGGGTTCTTCCCAATCTTTCTCGGTTTATTAAGCTTATTTTTTATGGGCTGCGATTTAATTTCTAGTGGCGGAGGGAACACTGCAGTAGATGATTACGGATTATCTTCGAGCATAAACATCAGTGAAAAAGGTCGATTATCAGCTTTTGATAGTGAAATTCTTCAATCCTACGATGATCTGCAGGAATTGGCCGATGATATTGACTCCATGGCGGTTAGCTTCGCAACCCAGATTATTCAATCGGATAGTTTCCCATACAATTATTACTATGGCTACGGCTGGGATGTTATGGCAGTGGATGATGTGATGGAGACTACTGATAATTCTGGATCTGATAGCGAAGCCCCTTCAGGTAGTTATGAAACCAACAATCAAGTCAGCGGAGTGGAAGAGGTGGATATTTTACAATCTAACGGCAATTATTCCTTTTTAGCCAGCGGCGGTGAAGTGTTATCCTTTAGCTATCAGGGGGAGCTGATTGACCGCCTGACCCTATTTGAAGATAGCACTATTTCCGGACTGCTGTTATTTGAAAATAAACTGCTGGCCATTAAGCAGACTACCTATGGATATTGGCTCTGCGACTGCATAGGCGCTGGTTATGAAGAGAATAATCCCGTCACGGAATTGGTATTGCTCAATATTGGAGCCCAGGGACAATTATCCATTGCCGGTTCGAAAAGCCTCAAGGGTAGTTATATGTCCGCCAGAATGGCCAATGGCCAGGTGTACCTCACTAGCTCTCAAGACTTCAGCATATACGATTTAATATATACCATCAGTGACCAATTAAATAATTACCCTGATTTAACCTTGGAGCAGCAAAGAGAAAGGGCTTTGGAACTCCTAGAAACAGAAGTTCCAAAATGGAGAAATCAAATGATTTCTGCTTTATTTAGTGATGAAAATAATTTAGATGTACAGGCAATACAAAATACCATAAAAATGTTTGATCTGGCCGATGGAGCTGAAGCTCAGGATGTTATTCCATTCTCCAGTAGTTATAATTCCTTTTTAAACCTTTACAGCTTTAATATAAGTTCCGGATTTGCCGATCTTACCCGGCAGGGCAGTTTTTCCACGGCAAACAGCTGGAATTCCACCATGTATTCCGATGGTGAATATGTGGTGATTGCCAATGAAGGCTGGACCATGTCAGACACGTCCTGGGAAGAAAATGTTTTTCTTACGGTATATCTGAACCAAAGCGGTCAAATAAACCCTGTAGCCCTGGGTAAGGTTCAAGGTCATACCCTGAATCAATTTTCCATGGATATTTATCAGGATAAACTAAGAATAGCCACCAGCCAGTGGGGTCGTTGGGGCTGGAACGGCAGCGATTGGGGTGAAGAAAGTCAATCTGAAAGTTTTGTATCGATTCTAGATATTCAGTCCCCGGGATCTGTGATGAATACCATTGGTTTTCTGGATAATCTGGGATTGGGAGAAACTCTATTTGCTGTCCGGTTTATGAAAGAAAAAGGTTTTATGGTTACCTTTCTCCAAGTAGACCCATTCTATACCCTGGATCTTTCGGTACCCAGCAACCCCAGAAAAGTAGGAGAACTGGTAATACCTGGCTTTTCAAGATACCTACAACCCATCAGCGATGATTATATTCTTGGTATCGGTCAGGACAACGGTCTTCAGGTTGCATTATTCGACATATCAAGTATGGCCGCCCCTGTTCAATTACAGAAATATGTCTATTCAGACAGCAGCTATAGTAATGCAGAATACGATCATCACGCCTTCCGATATGTGGCCAGTGAAGAAATACTGATCATCCCTCAATATGCTTGGGGATATGACGGCGATAATAAGTTCGGTTTCTCTGTACTGGAGATTTCACCCACCTTGGGAATTGAAGAAAGGGGATTTATTAGTTATCCCGACAGCCCTTATAGCGAAAGCTGGATTAACTCGCCTCGAAGTATGCTTATAGAGGATACGGTCATCACCATGATGCATAATAAGATTCAAGGTCATGACATTACAGACCTATCCTATCAATGGGATATAGATCTATAAATTAAAGTAAGGCTTATCGCCCTCTCTCAAAAACTCCAAAATCTCGGAATAAGAGAAACGGCAAGAACCATGGTAATGATACTTAGAGGTATTCCTATTTTTAAAAAATCTCTAAATTTGTAATTCCCGATACCCTGTACAATCAGGTTCGTCTGATAACCTATGGGGGTTGAAAAACTGGCCGATGCAGCAATGGCAATGGCAATAATAAAAGGCCTGGGAGAAACATCCATATTCTGCGCTGTCTGTAATGCTATTGGAAACATAAGTGCCGCCGCGGCATTATTGGTGATCACCTCTGTAAAGATAAGAGTTAAAAAATATATTCCCGCTAAAATACCAACGGGACCAAAGTTCATCAACGTTGAAATTAATTCTCGGGCTATCAGATTTGCGGCCCCGCTGTTGGTTAAACCGCTGCTTATGCCGAAAGCACAGGCAATGGTAATGAGAACATCCCATGAAATATACCTGGTATAATTTCTCGATTCAAAACACTTAGTCCATACCATAAGAAGGGTTACCAAAAGAGCAAAGAAGAACATATCAAACTGAAAACTACCAAGAGACCAATGGGACCCCAATGTGGCTCCCAAAACCATACCGATCAATAGAATCACCGAAAAAATGGCCCGTACAGGTTTTACCTCATTAATTTCAGATTCACTACTGACGAGATAAAAATCCTGAGAGTTTTTCCATCGTGTTGTAAATTTATTGGTGGCTAATAGGATTAGATTATCCCCTGGCCTCAACCTAATCGCCCCGATTTTTCCATTGATGCGTTCTCCATTCCTATGAACAGCCAATACTACCGCCCCATAGGTTTGTTGAAAATCAAATTCCTCTATGGTTTTTCGTAATCCAGGAAACCGCGGAGAGACCACCACTTCCACCAAATGTTTAGAAATATGTTGAAAGTCTTTATAGAATTCCTGCTCTTCTACAAAATACAAGCCGGGAAAGCCCTTCAAATCTTCAAGACTCTGTATGTTACCAGAAAAAACCAATCTGTCCTTGGGATAAAGAATCTCATACTCATTGAGGGATTCCAGGGATTCGTTCTCCCTCTCTATGGCCAGAATATATACTCCGTCGAGCCCCCATAATCCAGCATTGGAAATACTCTTATGACACAGAGGACTTCCCGGATCCAGCTGCATCTCAATCAAATACTCCTTGGGACGTTCCCCAATCTCTTCTTCTACGGATTTTCTCTCTTTAAGCAATCGATATCCAAAGATAGAGGTATATAAACTTCCAATAATGGCGATTGGAAGACCGATCTTAACCAGCTCAAACATCTCAAGCCCCTTTAAGCCATTCTGTATCATCAGCCCATGAACCAGCAGATTGGTTGAAGTTCCGATTAGGGTACACATGCCCCCAAATATGGTTGCATAGGATAAAGGTATTAAAAAATAGGACGGATTGATTTTCAATCGCCGTGCCCAATTTTTAATGGCCGGAGCCAAAATGACCACCACGGGAGTGTTGTTTACAAAAGCTGATAATAAAGATGCAGGCAGCATTATTCGCCCCAGCATCAGGGTAGTATTATATTTTTTTACTGGAAGCAAATAATGAGTCAGCAGGTCCAATCCACCGGTTTGTCTAATTCCCTCACTGATTAAAAACAGCAGGGCCACGGTGATCATCCCCTTATTACTGAAACCTGCAAGCATTTCCTGTGGAGAAATTAATCCTGTAAAAAAAAACAAACTAAGGGCTGAGAGTAATATTAATCCGGGCCGCATGACCTCTTTGATTAATGCCAGGATCATCAATAGAACAATAGCTACAGAGTAAAGTGCATTTATATTCATTATCTTTGTATAGGACAACGGGATAAAATATTCAAGTATTTATTCACCCCTTTGTGAATGATTAAATATAGAAAAAAATCTAACTTGATTACATGAGTATCCCAAGTATAATTGTTCTATTGGAGCATCTATGGGAAATAAGCATCTTCTATTTTTTCTATTCTTCTTTTTGGGTTCCCTTTTTTTATTGGGACTGATAATTGAAGGACCGGAATCGGCCTTAAAGGGGTTTCTATATATCCAAACCCATCCCGCCCGTCTAATAAATGACTATATTGAAACAGCAGGCATGGGCGGGGCAATGGTTAATGCGGCCTTGGTGGGCGCCATGGGATTTGCTCTAATTGCTCTTACCAAGGTAATCTTGTCAGGACCCACCTTTGCTGCTGTGATGACCATGACCGGATTCGGTTTATTTGGAAAAACACCCTTAAACATTTTACCCATTATTCTAGGCGTGTATTTAGCTGCGTTGCTGGTAAAAAAAAGGATGAAGGATTATCTGATTATCGCCTTATTTGGAACCGCCCTGGGCCCTTTGGTTAGCGCATTGGCCTGGGAGTTGGGTTTCCAGCCCTGGATAGCCCTACCCTTGGCTTTGCTCGGCGGACTGGTCACAGGTTTTTTTCTACCCCCCATTGCGGTGTCCATGCTCCATCTGCATCAGGGATACAACCTCTACAATATGGGCCTATCCTGCGGATTCTTCGGCCTCTTTGCAGCAGCAATAATACGCGGTTTTGGTCACCAGTACCAGGGACAGATGTCATGGTACCAGGGAGACAGTCTTTTCCTCACCCTAATGATACCGGTCTTATCGCTAATCATGATTATCTGGGCTTTTATTGCCGGTGGAGGTAAAACCCTTAAAAGGTTCTGGGAGATCCAAAAAATCCCCGGCCGCTTACCTTCGGACTTTATAGATATGGTTTCCACTGGGGGAGCCTTTCTGAACAGCGGACTGGTGGGTCTCATAGCCTCCACCTATCTATGGCTTATCGGAGCCTCGTTCAATGGTCCAGTTATTGGAGGATTGCTTACCATCATGGGCTTTGCCGCCTTTGGAACCACTCTGAAAAATTCCTGGCCGGTGGCCACTGGTGTAGTAGCTGCTACCTTGGCCACGGGCAACAGCCTTAATGCCCCGGGACCGGTATTAGCCTTTATCTTTGGAACCACCCTGGGTCCCCTGGCTGGAGAATTCGGTATTCCTGTGGGTCTGGCCGCCGGGGTGATTCATTTTCTCATGGTCATGCAGACCGGTGCCTGGAGCGGCGGAATGAATCTTTACAACAACGGATTTGCCGGCGGGCTTACCGCTGCTTTAATCGTATCGGTAATACAATGGTACCGGACCAACCGGGCACAATTTTAGGGAGTAACAAATGAAACGAAAGGATTTAATTCTAAATTTAATAAGTGAAATCTCCAGTTATATCCTGGAAGAAGATCCCATGAGAATGGTCCTCTCCCTGCATCAGGAAGAGGATGGTCTCCATTTAGCTGTCATCGATGATAATGAACATTCCGATGAAGAAATTCAAAAAATGGAACGGGCCCTGAACAGCCAAAAGCGTCCGGAGCTAGCGGGATACTACGGAGCCATGACCGGCCACGACCTATTGGGTTCATCCCGGTTGAATCTTCTTGGCTGGCAGATAAAACACTCCGATGTGACCCGTACGGGAAGCGGAATAAAAATTGACCTTTGGCTGGGGGGTGACCGTTTTGACAGCCGGCAGTTTACCATACCTGACAAGAAATAGACAAATCGGCTAGGCAAAGACGGCTATATATTATACGTAAAATCCCGAATATTTTGGTGTAAAAGGGTCAGACCATTTTTTCAAAATATCCCA
>JAQICO010000116.1 GCA_027858495.1 Spirochaetaceae bacterium | reverse complement strand
AAGCAATTAGAATCCACCGTTAGGAACCGCGGGATTGAATTAGTTGTTGCGCAACAACAGGGAGAATATAAAAGATTTCTATTTTATCCAACCCAGGGATTTACTCCTGCTGAAAGACTTTTTTTTACATCTAGACCATTCAGATCTCCACTGATTGATTTCATAATGGGTTCACCCTATGGAATGAGGAGCGATCCCTTTACAGGACAATGGACCATGCATAACGGAATTGATCTAAATGTACCCAACGGTAGGGATGTATTTTCCATAGGATCGGGTATAATAAAAGAAACCGGTCTGTTGGAAAACTACGGTATTTATATTATGATTATACATGAAGGAGGCTATATCAGCCTTTATGGACATCTGAGTCAGGTGCTGGTACAGCAGGGACAAAGGGTTGAACAGGGACAGATAATTGCCAAAAGTGGCAACACGGGTCATTCAACCGGTCCTCATTTACACCTGGAGATTAGAAAGGATGGTCAGTTAATAAATCCAGCGGACCTAATAGGATCACCATGAAAAAAAGCAGAGTCGTATCAATGTTATTTCTCTTGTCACTCACTGTGTTTGCAGAAAACCTAAGAGGACCCATTGCAGGAATCGTAAATATAAGTGATTCAGCCGAGGTTCCCACGGTGGAATTAAAACTTGATGAACTGGCAGCTTTTATGCTGGATTTTCAAAATCCCTTTTTATTAGCAGTTGAATTACGCATTGAAATTCCACGAAACCTTCAGACATACAGAAACAGCTTTGCTCTTTATTTATATAAAAATATTTCACCACTACCCCGTTTAGATGAAAATTCATATCAGGGAAACCAAATGATAATGCATATTCTGCCTAGCCAGAATACCCTGTCATTAAAAATCCCGCTGATAGAAAATCACGGACTGATAAAGGATGCAACTTCAGTGGTTACCAGTCCTATTGAAATGAGTTCTTTTCCTCTTGTTCTTACATTACTTCCCATCATGAAAGGTATTCCTGATTTGGTTTATAACCAATCTCTGATAGTACAGGCACTACCTATTTATAAAGATCAGGGTGGATTAAACCTGCACATAGATCCCCAGGAAGAACAAAATATTCTATTGTTTATAGATGGTGAAGAATATCCCGTAGGTAAAGATCTTTATATATTAAGCAGCGGTCTGCATCATCTCAGAATCAGCAGTCCCCTTGGCGGATCTTCAGAATACAGTCTGGAAATAGAACGGGGACAGATATTAGAATTAAACCATAAAATAGAATTGCGACCAGCCTTGGTCACCCTAGAACTTCCACCGGGAGTAAATTGTGAAATTGACGGGGTTATAGTTAATCCAGGTATGCTGGAATTACAACCAGGAGATCATCAAATAAACTATATTATAAACCCCCAGTGGTCAGTCAGTGAAGAATTCGCCATAAGAGCCGGAGAAGAATTACAGCTGCAGCTAAATATGGAAGTGCTTCTAAACCATCGGTAACCCCCTTAAGTTCTTCCTTCTAATTAACCTTAGTGCTTTTTTAAAAAAGATAATCAATCTTTCCATGAATATACCGATATTTTAATTGTTGGAACGTTGGATAGTACCCCTCCCAGTATACTATACTCTTCCAACCCCAATTTTTTGGGAAGGCCGGCTCTCGCCGGCCATTTTTAGTACACTATCAAAATCTTAAGAGTATTGACAAAGCTGTCTTAACTTTCTATTTTTAGCTATGACTTTTTCCATAAAACAGCAGATTATTCTCATAATTTTATGTGCATCATTATTGCTTTCTGCACTGCTTTTAGGACTGGGACTTGGACTTAATGCCGGTGTAACCACAGTCCTAAAAAGAAATGAAATTTTTGGAGAAGAAACCGAAGCACTTCCTTCCACCATATTAGATGTAAATGGGGTAATAATTACAGAATTTTTTTCCGATGAAAAAAGAGAATATATTGATATAAATACTCTTCCAAAAAATCTTATCTACGCTATAACCACCAGAGAAGACAGCAATTTTTTTTATCATCGGGGATTTTCCGTTTTAGGAACCTTGAAAGCTGTAGCTGAAATATTCCTTAGTGGCAATATCCGTGGTGCCAGTACCTTAACTCAACAATTGGCAGGAAATTTATATGCCGATCGAAGGGATATTAATTTATCACGAAAGCTGAAAGAACTTTGGTGGTCCTATCAAATGGAAAGGCAATTTACCAAGAAAGAAATACTTGAAAAATACCTGAACAAGGTTCCCTTTGGACATAATACCTATGGAGTAGAAGCTGCTTCGGAATTTTTCTTTGATCATAGTGCCGAATTTAACAGCGTGGCAGAATCTGCTATGTTGGTAATACAGGTGGCCAACCCTTCGGGTGTTTATTCTCCATTCAGAAATCCAGATTATGCCAAGGATAGACAAAAATATGTGTTAGATCAGATGATAGATCATGGTTTATTAGACCGCGATAAGGCCTATCTGTCTCTTGAAACCTATTGGAATAGCTTTGACTGGTCAAAGGATAATTATTCAAGTGCATTTTACGACAGAAGGGAAGATGATAAAGCCCCATGGTTCAGTGAATATATTAGAAACCAGTTAAACGAATTACTGCTTCAATCGGCAGATTTTTATAGAGACGGTTATATGGTTCATACCACCCTAGATCTTAAAGTGCAAAATGCAGCGAACCGCAATATTGCCAGCGAGTTAAACCGATGGACCCAAGTATATAATGAAGATATGACCGAACGAATCAGCTATGTAGATGAATCCTATACATCATTGATCGATCTACTTAGTTTGGTATTTAATATAGAAGGCATCCGTGTTGCCGGATCGCAAGACAGAATGCGTGCCAGAAGCCAATTTTTTCAAGATATCAATCCAACCATAGATATTTTATCCAAGATATTTGGACTGGGAGATCTTAATTATGTCAGCAATGCTGCCTATGGTATCAATAAAGAAAGAACAAAACAAACAACCATTCAAACGGCGTTGATCACTCTAGGCAATGAGGATTACAACGAAGGATATATAACAGCCATGATTGGGGGAAGTCAATTCAGCCGAACTAACCAGCTGAACCGTGCAATGGACGCACAAGTTTCACCGGGATCAAGCTTTAAACCCCTCTATTACTCAGCGGCAATCAGCAGTAGAATTGTAACTCCGGCCACACAACTCCAGGACAAACCCTATTCATTCAAAAATGCCGACGGCACCTTTTATACCCCCTATAACTATAAAGGAACCTGGGAAGGGACAGTGCTGCTTAGACATGCCCTTGCCACCAGTATGAATGTACCAAGTATTCAAGTAATGGAAAAACTGGGCTTTGATAGAGCCATAGAAAGAGCTGCGGCTCTATTAGGCATAGATGATCCCGCAGAAATTGAACGTATCTTTCCAAGGGTATATCCTTTGGCGTTGGGCATTATTCGTACAGCGCCTGTGAATATGGCCCGGGCATACGCAACCATCAGTAATTATGGAAAAGTAGTAGAACCCTTTGGAATTCGTTATATAGAGGATCGAGATGGTAATATCATTCTAAACCCTGAAAAGGATCTTCGTAACGAGCTATCAAGATCTAACCGCCAGGTTATGACCCCACAAGAAGCCTATATAATGATTAACCTGTTACATTCCACCGTCATGGAAGGAACACTCCGATATCCAACCAACTTTGGAAGAATAACTCCCGGGATACAACTTGGCGGTAAAACAGGAACCACTCAAAACTGGGGTGATGCATGGACATGCGGTTTCAGCCCCTATTATACAACAGTAATCTGGGCTGGCTTTGATGAAAAGGGCTCGACACTGGGAATCCATCTTACTGGGTCCACCGCCACAGGACGAGCCTGGGGGAATTATATGGAAGAGATCCATCAAGGTTTAGAACCAAAGATATTTCCTCGACCGGATTCCGGGCTTGTAGATGTAGAGAATTGTACTTTATCAGGGCAGATACCAACAGATTCTTGCCCCCGTACTAGAACAGAAATATTTCTCTCCGGTACTGAACCTCAACAATTTTGCCAACAACACAGTTTTTATGCAGAGCAGAGTGAAGAGAAATCCACCCAATTAAAGGGAAATTTTGCGCTGGAAGGTGTAGATACCAACACCTATGATAGCAGCTTAGACAGCTTTGATGACTTTCTACATGATATGGACTTAGATATAGACATTCATGATGATGAGGAGGAAAGCAGAAGCAATAACGGTAGTATCAATAGTTCTTTTCTGGATTAGGGATGGGTGGATACTTTAGTTATTCAATCTACGATCACAAAATGCTGTGGCGGGCTAATTTGTATATTGATGAAAATGACGATTGGAATGATGAGCATCCTTGGGTTGAAGGGAATGAATGGAACGTTAATATGGACGGTGAAGTGATCACTGATATTAACGCAGCCGGTGGTCAGGTGATTGATCTAAACTCCTTCACTACCTTTAAAGGGCAGCAGCATGCAGTATATGGAAATGGTTATGATGTACGAAACAGAGTAGCCTATGATTATCCAAAATTACACGATGGTGAAAATGTAACAGATGCAAACACCAATTCAACAGACAGCCCTTTTGATTTCAACCAAAAAATGGATGATCAATTAGAAGCCATACAACAGGGTGAAGCCATTCCCAATGTTTGGTCAAGAGAAGGATTTACAATGGAAGAAATGGCTGCTCATAATTCTACTACTGCTCCAGGATCAGAATGGTCAAATTATAGAATGAATCCTGTAAATGGTTCAGTTCCACCATTACCTTCATTAGGTCTTGCTTTTTATCAATATGCCGACAGATCAACCTTATTTGAAGATGCCAATATTAATGTTTCTGCATTGAATAATCCTGCCGGAGTTGACTGCCTTGGTTTTGTGCTAAGGAGTACAAGCTATGACGGTGCAGCTGACACCTATACCTGGGACGATATTTTTGATAATGAAATTAGCTGGGACAATGGTCGAGTAGGACATACTCCTGAAACCCGTGAATTCCCGAGGACTGATGCTATCAATATTGTAACCCGTTTAGGGATTAGTCAAATTGCGGGTAACAATGAGGTTGTTTACTTTACAGAAGAAGTTGATAGCGATGATGGTCCTGAAATTGATGATTTTGCAGAGATTAGAAATGATTTCTTAAAGATAATTCCGGGGGACTTTATTACCTATTCATATCACCATATTGGAATCATTGATTCTGTTGACCGAGGAGCAATGTTAGAAGCTAATAGTATTGCTGATCTAATGAGAGCTGTTGATGTCATTGAATCGACCTATGGTAGTTCTGTGGCCTTTGTCTTTAAAAGGCATATGCTGCAGGGAGGAGCTCATTTATTAGAAGATAATAATGGATTATCCAATATGACATGGCTTAGAGATCCAAGAAATAATTTAAGAAATTGGCGAATCATTAGATTGGAGGATGAATAATGCATAAGAGACTATTTACTCTTTCTATTTTCTTGATATCAATATCTCTATATTCTCAAAATTTTGAAATAGTTAAAACTTTTCAATTTGATAATCCTTTTAGATATTATGAAGAATGGGATATCATCGAGGGAGGTGGACCTGGTTTATATTTTTTCAATATTACAGATGAGAATAATATTTTAATGGTTGATAGTCCCAGCTTAGACTTTTTCAAATGTGATATTCAAGATAATTATTCGATAGAAGAAGTATGGGAGCAGGACAGTAGTTTTATTCATATTTATCAGCTCAATGGGTGGATCGTAATAAATATAAGCCCAGGTGTACTGAGAATTTATAAATCAGACTATTTGGAAGAACCAGCGTATATCATCAATACTACAAATTATATTTCAGATGATAATCCCTATTCAGGAGATGCTCCTTATATAACAGAAGAAAAGCTATTTCTAAATACTAAGAGTAATGAGTTAGTTTATTTTGACTTGGGTGAAAATGGGAATGTTATATTCCATAATACGGAAGAAACCAGACAGTGGTTTGAAAATGGCAATGAAGAAAGAATTGGACACAGATTACTAGATGATGATCATTTCTTCGGTGAGATAGAAATGCAGGCAATAACCTATTATACCTATGCCATTTACAAAGATCTAATATTTCCTAATGGTCCCTTTGAAGACTTGTCTAGATTACGTGGTTTTTCAAAGATTGGATATGATTCAAGAGGATTGAATTACTATTATGCTTATGGGCCACCACCTGTTGACTTTATGAGAATGTATTCTACTAGCCCATTTAGTTTGGTTATCGCTGTTGTTGATACATGGACTAGAAATGTGACTTTTAGAATTCTACCACAAGGAGATTGGGATCCTCCAAGGAATGAAGAAGGATTTCTCGGTTTATATCCCAATGCGGTGCATCCCAATGGCGACGTATATTTCTATGATGCCGATGTGGAAGCCCAGGAATTTCAGCTGAAGCGTTTGGCCAATGATTGGTGGGCAGAGTTTGGGGTGAATCAACGAAGAATCGGACGATTCAATAACAATTACATACCTTTAAGAACACAGCCGAATACAGGTTCTACTAACTCAGAATATGGGTATGAACATGAGTTTGCCTGGGTGCAGGAAGAACAAAACCGTTCCGGAGTTTCCTGGCTTTTGATTCGAAAAGTAGATGGTTCTGAGGGCTGGGTATTGGCTGAGAACATAGATTTCGAATAGATACTTTGTAACTCCCCCCGCAGGTCACCCCTCCGGCATCCTGCCTCCGGGCTTAAACAGAATTTCCGTTATCGTCAGTTGGCCTCCCTGCCAACTGTTTGTTCCGGCCTGATGGCCTCCTCCCAATAACGGAGATTCTGTTCCCCTGCCACTGGTTGTAGTTCGGGGCAATGGGAATGTTTCCGGTCCTGAAAGCTGGTAAACATGCCCGACAAGGGCGGGTTTACCAGCCTATTTGATTCCCCGGAAGTAGACAGAACAAACCTGTTCTGTCTACCCGAAGGGCGTGCGGAGAAATCCTTTTCAGCCCTTGTTACTATATTGCGCAATATCGGAACAAGGGCGGTGCCGCCGGGATTGGTGGTGATAATTCAGATAACAG
>JAQICO010000259.1 GCA_027858495.1 Spirochaetaceae bacterium | reverse complement strand
ATACATTTAACACCAGGGAATTGGACCGGCTCGACCTGATCTCCAACATGCTCGGAAAAGAATTGAATGAATTGGACAGTACGCTCTGGAAGAATAATGAAGAGGTACAGGGCCCGCCGCTGATCTCCATGAGGGGGTCTATAAAACGGAATATATTGAACCCTTCGATTTAAAAATCCGTAAAGGTGAGGTACTGGGTCTTGCCGGTCTGCTGGGCTCCGGACGAACGGAGATTGCCAATCTGCTCTTCGGAGTGGTGAAACCCGACGGGGGGACCCTGGCCATACGCAACAACAGCTACCGTAAATACCATCCCCGTTTCGCCATCTCTCAGGGCATGGGATATTGCCCGGAAGACCGGAAAGAAGCGGGCATTATTCCCGAATTAAGCGTTCGTGAAAATATCATTCTGGCCCTGCAGGCCAAACGGGGCGTATTCCGTTATCTCAATAAAAGAAAACGAAACGAAAGTGCTGAAAAATATGTAAAACTGCTCAATATAAAAACTCCTGATGTAGACAGAAGCATCAAATCCTTAAGCGGGGGAAATCAGCAGAAATGCATCATCGCCCGATGGCTGGCGGCTAATCCGGAACTTCTGATTTTGGATGAACCCACCCGGTGGATCGATATAGGCGCAAAGATTGAAATTCAGAAACAGATTCTGGATTTAAAGAATAAGGGATTATCCATTCTATTTATCTCTTCGGAACTGGAAGAAGTCATCCGGGTTTCTAACCGTGTGGTGGTTCTTCGGGATAGGCAGAAGGTCGGGGAGCTCTCCGGCAAGGATATTAACGAACAGAGCATCATGCACACCATAGCTGATTATTAAAAAAGAGGTTAAATCGATATGGAGAACAACCTGATCAATTTTGACGATCCCCTGACCAAACGATTATTATGGGCCCTGCTGGGTCTCTTTGGTATACTTATATTAAATCTTCTAATCTCTCCGCAGTTTTTTGAAGTCACCCTGAATGATAGTAATCAGCTTCATGGAAATCTGATCAATATTTTAAACAACGGAGCCCGGGTTTGCATATTAGCCATCGGCATGACCCTGGTCTATGCTACCGGGGGCATTGACCTGTCGGTGGGTTCTGTAATGGCGGTTTCCGGAATGATGGCAGCCCAGATAATCCGGCCGGGATATCTGGAGGGCATGGCCGTGCTGGATCCCCAGCCTTCCATGATCATTATTATTCTGTTCCCCCTGCTTATTTCCATGGTGCTGGGATTGGTAAACGGCATAATGGTTGCGGTGGTCAAAGTGCAGCCCATCATTGTCACTCTGATTATGATGTACACCGCCCGGGGACTGGCAGCCTTGATGGTCAAAGGGCAAACCCCCACCTATTACGGAGTGGCCTTCACCAAAATCGGTAACAGTTATACAGGAGGATTACCTATTCCTGTATGGATTGCTCTGGTCCTGCTGCTGTTGACGCTGCTGGTGACCAAACGTACGGCCATCGGTATATTTATAGAAGCCATCGGCGAGAATAAAACCGCCAGCCGCTATGTGGGAATCCGCACGGTATCCATGGTGATCGGCACCTATGTGTTCAGCGGCTTTTGCGCCGGTATGGCAGGACTGATCCACGTGGCCGGTGAATCCAACGCCAACCCCTACAGTACCGGTTCCCTGATAGAGCTGGATGCCATTGCCGCCGTGATTATCGGCGGGTCCATCAACGGGGGCCGCTTTACCTTAACGGGATCCATAATCGGTGCTCTTATTATCCAAACCTTGACTACCACGCTGTATTTTCAGCGCTGGCCCTAAGAATACTCTCTTGTTTTCAAAGCCATCATGATCATCATCGTGGCCCTGATTCAATCGGAGGCATTAAAATTGAGAGTGATCAATGTAGTAAAACGAATAAGAAGTGTATCGGGGGCAAACCATGCAAAATAAGCTACTAAAAAGACGTAAAAGAATAAATATATCGGTTAATCAGAGTCCCATTGTCACCACCATATTAATATTTTTGCTGATGTACATTGCCGCTTCTGCCATATTTCCGGGGTTCTTCAGCCTTTATAATTTTGTTAATATTTTTAAAGCCGTAGCCTATATTGGTTTTATAGCGGTGGGAATGACCTTTGTGA
>JAQICO010000431.1 GCA_027858495.1 Spirochaetaceae bacterium | reverse complement strand
TTCACAGTGAGGCGGAATTCTGTGCGCCGGTGACAGCCCTGCATGGTCATGCTTATAATCTGAAGAATAAGGCGGATTTTATCTTCCTGCCCATTTATCTGGAGCAGAAAAGAAAAAAGAAAGAAATCAAACGTAGATTCTGCTATTACAGCCAATACGCACCGGCCCTTATCAAATCCCATTGGAAGGACGAGAAGATTCTCTCTCCCCTGGTGAATCATAATTTTTCATCATTTTTTACAAAATCAGAACTCTTTAAAATGTTCAACGGCATAGCAGATTGTAATATCGGCTTTTTGGCCCTATCCAATGCATATGATGAAGCCTGCCGTCTTTTTGAGGAAAAAAAAGAAGAACTGCAGAAACTCTATGAAAAACAGAGAGATGACAAATTACAGGTGGTACTATTAGGCCGCCCCTACAGCATTTTATCTCCCTCAATGAATAAGGGTATCCCGGAAATATTTGGTGCCCTGGGCATAAAAACCTTTTATCAGGATATGCTACCCCTTAAAGAAAAAAGACCTGAAGATATTGAAGATTTACTTGAGGAAATTCACTGGAACTATGCAGCCAAGGTCATAGAAACGGCCTATGAAATTTCCACCAATAAACATCTCTATCCGGTATTTGTCAGTTCCTTTAAATGCTCTCCTGATTCCTATATCACCCAGTACTTAAAAAAACTACTGGAATCAAAAAACAAACCCTATCTGATATTGGAATTGGACGAACATGGTTCGTCGGTGGGTTATGAAACCCGTATCGAAGCCTCCGTCCGGGCGTTTAAAAATCACCATGGATTGCCCCCTTCCCTTCCCAAGGAGGTACCCTCGCTCAGCCCCAATTATTCCACAAAACTCAAGGGAAAAACCCTGCTACTTCCCCAATGGGATTGGATCAGCTGCCGATTCATCTGTGCTATTCTTAAAAAGAAGGGCTATCATGCCGTGGTGATGGAGGAAGATCAGGCCATTATTAAGGAAAGTCTTAAAACAAATACCGGACAATGTATTCCCATGAATGCCATCACCCAGGGGGTGATTCATTATGTGGAGAAATATAAGCTGGATCCCTCAAAAACCCTATTGTGGATGGCAAAAACGGAATTATCCTGCAATATTCCCCTTTATCCCTACCACATTCAGAACCTTTTGAGAGACCATGGCAATGGAATGGAAAAGATAAATATATACCTTGGACAATTTTCCTTTGTGGATATATCACCAAGGGTTTCTGTGAAAATTTATTTTGCCTTTATGTTTGCCGGTTATATTCGAAGAATGGCCTGCCGTATAAGACCCTATGAGATAAATAAAGGTGAAACCGACCAAGTAGAAAAAAAAGCCGTAGAAATCATGGAATCCAGTCTTTTGGGTCATTCGAAACGGGAAAAGGCCGTGGAACAAATTATTGCCATGTTTGAATCTATAAAAATAAAACGAGAGAAAAGACCCCAGGTTGCCATCTTTGGAGATTTTTATGTTCGGGATAACGAAGTGATGAACCTGGATCTGATCAGATTCATCGAAAAAAATGGCGGAGAAGTTATCACCACCCCCTTCAACGAATATGCAAATATAATCTCGGAATCTCATTTCAAACGGCTCTTTAAGGAAAAAAGATTTGCCCAGCTGATGGTTCAAAAACCCTTGTTAAAAGTAATGAAGGCCCTGGAAAAAAGTATCGATAGGCAATTCGTATCCATTTTACCGGAAGGAGGATTCAGCTATTCTGATCCGGAGGATCATTGGATGGAGCAATTGGGATTACGGGTAGAATTATCCGGAGAATCCTATGAGAATTTCCTGAAAATCTGTCATATAAAAAAATATTACCCCGATCTTTCCCTCTTTGTTCAGACTAATCCTTCCTTTTGCTGCGCCGGGATTGTGACTCAGGCCATGAAATCCAATATAGAAGAAATCACCGGCATTCCCATTATCACTATCACCTACGACGGAACCGGGGGAAATAAAAATGAGGCAGTTATTCCCTATCTGAAATTTCCAAGGAAGACCAATGAACCTGAGGAAAACCTGGCGAACCATTCAATAGTTTAAAACAGATTAACGATTAATACCTTCTGGTCTGCAGGGGCCGGAGGATTTTTTCCAATCCGTTCTCCTTTATGACCAGCAGATTCTCCATCATTTCACCCAGGCGGCCAGAGGGAAAGCCCTTATCTCTGAACCATAGTACATAGCTCTCCGGCAGATCGATAAGATAATAACCTCCGTATTTGCCGAAGGGCATCTTTGCATTGGCCAGTTCAAGCAGTAATTCCTTATGTTCATCCATTAGGGAACCGCCACAGAGCATAAAAACATTGAGCCTATTAAAATCTTTTTCATATTTAATTCCTGGCAAACTATAGCCAATCCAATTAAAAAGAACAACAGGCTTTTTAAACCAAAGGGCATGAATCTCTTGGGACTATTCTGCTATAATAACATCGAGGTATCCATGAAAGACTATTTTAACGGAATTAAAGAACAGATCAATTATTATCTTGATGACTTTTTTAAGGAACTGAAAGACGATGGTCTGATAAAAAAATGCCGAGGCGAAGAATTGCTAAATAAACTGCTTCATTTCAGCTCCGGTGGAAAGATGATCCGCGGGGGTTTGGTGAGTTTCTCCTACCAGCTATTTGATAAAAGGGAATATTCCCAGCAGGCCATAGCCCTGGGAGCAGCCCTGGAACTGCTGCAGTCGGCTCTGCTGATTCATGACGACATAATGGATAAAGATACCACCCGCCGCTCCATGGATACCCTCTATCACAGCTACAGCATTGAAGCAGAGGAACAGGGCTTGAATCATTCAGAACATCAGGGGATTTCCATGGGAATATGTGCCGGAGATGTCTCCTTTTTTATGGCCTTTGAAATCATCAACCGGCAGCAACTTCCCCTGGAGATACAGAGAGAATTACTCCAGATGGTATCCCGTGAGATGAGTTATGTGGGCATGGCTCAGATGAATGATGTCTGGTCCGGGGCCCATCCCTATGATTCCAAGGAAGAAAACATCCTCAATGTGTACCGCTATAAAACCGGCCGTTATACCTTTTCTCTGCCTCTTATGTTGGGGGCAGTTCTGGCGGGAGAAAATCGGTCAATGTTAAATTCTCTGGCTGAAATAGGAGAACTGCTGGGGATAATCTTTCAAATCAAAGACGATGAGCTGGGCCTCTGGGCCGATGAAAAAAAACTTGGCAAGCCCGTAGGTTCCGATATCATGGAAGGAAAAAAGACCCTCTATTATCATTATCTCTACAAGGCGGTAAATGAAGGTGAAAGAGAAGAAATCATCGGCATATTCGGCAATGAAGACTTACAGTCAGAGGATATACAGGCGGTTTTAAATCTGCTGGACCGTTACTCCATCAGAGAAAGGGTAAATAAACTTACACTGAAAATCAAAGATCAATTACTTCTTCAGCTAGAAACCTTACCACCCCAGATTAAAGAATCCCTGACTAATCTGATAGAGTACAACCTACAGCGAAAAAAATAGTAAGATCCCTTGGCTAATTCCCTTTATAAGTCCTAAACTCAATAGAAGGATTGGAAGATGAAATATTTTCTGGCTCTGACAGTTCTATTTTTCTCGGCAGCAATTCTTCCCGGACAAATAAGTCTAAAGGGAAGTGCATTGATTGGGACGGCAAGCGGATCGGGTTATTGGACCTGGACGACCCCCCAGGATGAGGGTAATTTATTTGCCCTGCCGGGCTTCGGACTGGGATTGGGTTACCAAAAAGAATTATCCCGGAATTATCAACTGGAAGGCTCGATCAAATATATCTACAGCCAGACAGGCCAAAGGCTCAATGATCTGGATTATATTTACAAACAACATAGTTTTGAACTTCCCCTGCTACTCAAAATGCCCTTTCCAAGCCAGGATCCCCGGATTCATGTGGTCCTTGGGCCCACCGCCATTTGGCTTCCCCTGGAGGCCCAGCGAGTGACAAAGCAAATCACTGAGGATTCCTATGCTCAACAGCCCCTGCAGCTGGCCATAACTGCGGGGATAGATTACACCTGGCCCCGGGGAAAACACAGATGGACCCTCAGTTTATATTTTATACACAGCTTTACCTCCCCGGAATATACATGGAACGACTCAGCCCAGGGCAACTTCAGAATCAACCATTTTGACTTAACTCTATCCTGGCCGATTCCCCCATTTAGAAGGATGGAACCATGAAATATCCCAGGGCAGCAGCTTGGTTATTATTATTTCTATTATGCGGATTTGTTGAAGCCCAGGAATATTCCCTGGGTGTGTCGGCCTCCCTTTACAGCAGCCTGGGCACAGATAAGGGATTTTGGGATAACATAGATGACGGAGAGAATTTTAACAGACTCTTCCTACCCTCCCCCAGCTTCACCATTTTTGGACAATATTCTCCCAGGTCTTCCTGGGCCATGCAGCTGGGGCTGAGTTATTATGAAAATACCTGCGCTATAGAAATAGAAGGTGAAACCTTTTTATTCAGGCAGCCCACGGTGGAAATCCCTATAAGAATAAAATTATTCCATCTTGAAGGACCATGGAGGCCCTACTCCACCCTGGGAATTGCTCCGGCTCTTTTTTTACCTGAAGCAAGTTTCCAAAGTGATACCCAGGACTTACTCTCCAGCAAAACACCGGGCAATTCCCTTCATGTAATAGTAAATCTGGGCCTTGGAATGGAGTATCGCAAGAATAATCACCATTGGAACCTGGCCATGATTTACAGTACCTTTTACAGCTCTCCGGAATATAACCGCATGGACGGAACCGCCGGGGATATCCGCTTTCACCGCTTTGAACTGGTCCTGGGTTATGTCTTTAACCTTTGATGAAATTCCATGTTGATTTACCACCGATGGTCCCTTAAACTTAATCCTATGTTCCCAATCTCTGACATATTGATGGGAACCAAGGAGATAACCATGAAAAAAAATTTAATCCTGCTGTTGATCGGCCTGATCTTTATTCCCCTGACAGCAAGTCCCGGCCAATGGCGCAGCCTGGGCAATTCCGGAGACTGGGTTCTCACCATCGCCGGAGCCACCCTGAACGGCAGCCTCTACACCGCCGAATCCTCGGGCTACCTCTACGAAACCAATCTGCAGACCGGACAATGGAGAGAAATTTCTTCGGGCTATGCCAGCACCACCTTTATGTTCGCCTGGGATAACTGGCTTTACACCATGGAAACCGACGGCAGCCTATACAAGGTAAATCCTTCCGACGGAAGCTGGCAGCAGCTGGGCCAATCGGGAGACTGGGCGCTCACCATCGCCGGGGTAATCCATCAGGGCAAACTCTACACCGCCGAATCCTCGGGATACCTCTACGTAACCGATCTTTCCACCGGCCAATGGCGGGAAATCTCTTCGGGTTACGGTAACACCATGTTTATGTTCAGCAAGGGAAACCGTATCTACACCATCGAAACCGACGGCACCCTCTATGAAATTAATCCCTCCGACGGAAGCTGGGTTCAAAAGGGACCCTCGGGAGCCTGGGAACTCACCCTGGCCGGCGCCGTACAGGACGGCCGGCTCTTCACCGCCGAATCCTCGGGTTATCTATACTGGACTGATTTAAGCGCCGGAAGCTGGACGGAAATCTCCTCCAGCTATGGCAGTACGGAATTTATGTTCGCTGCTAATGATTTAATTTATACCATTGAGACTGACGGCAGTTTGTATGAGGTACAGGTCAAATAAGAGATTAGGGCAATTTCCTATTGGGGAGGTTGTCCTTTTTTTACCACGAATCACACTAATCACAGGAATAGGGAATTTAAGACGGGTCTATATGTTGTCAGCAGAAACATAGAGTGCTATATTAATATTGACTCATCATAATGAGTACACAAGATTTAAAAACCAAAAAAGAGGAAAATATGATTAAAAAATTTAAATTCATGGGCATAGTGTTTGCCCTATTGGCATTTCTGTTTCTGTCCTGCGAGATATCTAAACCTACAAGCAATGATTTAAATGACAATGTTTCAAATGACGGCAATGATACCATTGATGATGATAATAATTCCACAGAGGAGAATGACAGCTGGGAATTAATATGGTCCGATGAATTTAACGGTACCGGAGCTCCAGATAATTCAAAATGGAGCCATGAAATAGGCATACACCCGACCAGTGGTTCCCAACACTACACCGATGCATTGGAGAATTGCTATCAACAAAATGGAAGCCTATTTATCGTTGCGTTAGAGAAGGATGTTCCAGTGGAAGGCCACGATTATACCTCAGCTAGAATAAAAACCGAAAACAAATTTGAATTTACATATGGCAGAGTGGAGTTCAATGCCAAGATTCCTCTGTCCCAGGGAAGCTGGCCTGCTCTTTGGATGCTTGGAGAAGATTATGCCACTTCCGGTTGGCCGGGCTGCGGAGAGATAGATGTGATGGAATCGGTGGGTTACCTGGCTCCTGAAATTCACGGAAGCGCCCATGCACCCAATTATTATTGGCAGGTTGCCCAGCAGCAAACAGCCCATATAGATGTAAACGACACAGATACCCAGTTCCACCTATATGCAGCGGAATGGTTTGACGATCATATTGATTATTATGTGGATAATATACTCTATCACACAGTTGTACCCATGGGTGGAGATAATTTGGATAACGATGCCTGGCCCTTTGACTCCGATCAATTCCTGATCATGAATATCTGTGTGGATGGTGATTGGGCCCAGACGCCTATTTCGGAATCCTTTCCAATGATCATGGAAATTGATTATGTTCGGGTGTATCAATAGCGAACCTTAAAGAAATCCTGAAAAGCAGCGGAAAAAATACTAATTTTTATGGAACGTGATAGGTAATAATTTCCTTTTCGTTCATAAAGAGTTTTAGAACAGCACCGTTCTGTTCAATATAGGGAATTGCCAGGGGGCCGCCAGCGCTGTAGGATTCAAAGAGCACCACGGGATCGGTGGCTCCAATGGTTCGTTCCAGCCGCATTTTTACGGGGACTAAATAACGAGGTAGTTGATATTCGAATAAGGCAAAAACCATATTATCGCCCATATTTGAAAGAGTTCTTTCACGTATGGGGTTTATAAAGAATTCCAGAGGGGTTCCCAGATCCACCATTTCCCCAATGGCTGGAACCTGTTTAAACACCACCGAAGTAGCCTGAGCCGGGGCATTCTCATCTATGTGAAAAACAAAGGGAGTTTTCTGTTGGGCCAACTGCTGCAGAACCTCTTGGTAGGAATATCCGGTGTAGTTTTCCACCTTAAAGACCCCCTCTTCCATGCCTCGGCTGACAATAAGAGTAAGAGGTGTAAGTCCGGTGACCTGAGAACCCGCAGGGGGATCCTGAGCAATGATCTCTCCCTCGGGTGCCTCATCGTACTGATAGATGACCTGATCGACTTGTATGGTGGTCTGGAAGGATGCAAAGATGGTCTGAAGTTCCAACTTTACATCATCTAAGGTCATTCCTTTATAGTCTCCCACCTCTTCTATTACAGCACCTTGACTAACCGTAAGAGTCACTCTTCGGCCTAGTTTAACATTTTGTCCACCCGAAGGGGTCTGGGCGACCACCAATCCTTTATCTTCACTACGGGAGGTATATTTTACCTGAATTAGAGGAACCAATCCCTTATCCTGGAGTTCTATAAGGGCATTCACCAATTCCATCTGTTGCACATTGGGGATGACGGTCTTTTCAGCTCCCCGCAGGCTTATGAAAAAACCCACAGCAAAGGCAAAAAACATCAGCACAAAGGTTCCAAGAATTATCCATAATGCCCGAAAGAAGAATTGGTTTTCCTGGGAAGATCCATTGTCGGTACCCAGGGTATCATTATTTTCAGAGCCCGCCAGGCTTTCTATCTCGGCAGGTTTATCCTTTGATGAAGCGGCTTTCTTTGAGTTCTTATTTGAACTGCTTGATGAAGGGCTGGTAAAAAAGGATCCCATGGTTATTCTCCCAATTGTGAATTGACTAATTCCTTATTCCCGTTGAGGAAGGATAAAAAGTCCAGGTTTTTACGGGACTGCAGCTGAAGACGTTGAGCTGCCAGTATCCCCCTCCCTGTTTCTACCAGAATTCCTGCCTTTTTGTCTACACCGAGAACCCTGCCCGGCTGGCCCTGGGGAAGAAACTTAGGGTCTTCGTAGGGAATAGCTTGACGGATATAAAGCTGCTGACCACCCCAGTGAGTAAAGGCTCCCGGCCAAGGGCTACAGGCCCGAATTTGACGATCAATCTTTTCAGCTGACTGCTGCCAGTCCAGTTGCCCGTCTATTTTTTGCAGAAGCCTACAGTAGCTAGCCTGATTTTCCTTCTGGGGAACCGCTGAATAGGAGCCATTTTGAATACTTTGTACTACTTTTAAAAGTAGAGGGGCACCCATCTCTGCGACTTTCTCCGTTAAAGACTGGGTGGTTTCTCTGGAATCTATGGACAAGTCCTGCTGAACAAGAATATCTCCTGAATCCATTTTTAATGCCAGGCGCTGAACCGTAATGGCCGAGCATTCTAAACCGGCTGAAATAGCAGCGCTCAACGGTGAGGGCCCCCGTAACTCAGGCAATCTAGAGGGATGAAGATTTATGCCGCCAAGGGGAAAAAGATCCAGAAACTGCTGCTTGAAAATCTTACCATAGGCTATACATACCAGAAGATCCCCTTGAAAGTCCTTAACCCGTCGTAGAAGATCCTCGTCCAGTTTTTCCGGTTGAACCATGGGAAGTTCCAGTTCCAGGGCCTTTTCCTTAACTGCGGAATAGATCATTTTTTTACCCCGCCCCTTGGGTCGATCTGGATTGGTTAGTACCAGGATTTCATAATCCTTGGCTAGCAGCTCCAGAGAGGGTACTGCAATTGCAGGAGTTCCGGCAAAGACTATTCTCATCTATTCCACCTTAAAATTTTTGAAGATCTTTTTTTGTTTCCGTTCGGACAGATAATCGATAAAAAGCTTTCCCTGCAGGTGATCATATTCATGCTGAATCACATGGGACAACAGGCCGTCGGCTTCAATCTTAAAGGGCCGGCCCCGTAGATTATAAGCCTGAACCTGAACCACGGCCGGGCGTTCTACCTTGCCATACATTTCAGGAATACTGAGACAGCCCTCTTCCAGATTGGAAAGCTCGGTGCTGGTTCCTATAATTTCCGGATTGATAAAATACAGGGGATCCTGGTCGGACGACATACGTATAACAAAAAAACGCTGATTCCGCCCTACCTGGGGTGCGGCCAATCCGATTCCGTTATTATCTTCCATAAAATCTATCATGGATTTTACATAGTCCACCAATTGGTCGTCAATATTCTCAACAGGTTCAGAGAGACTTCTAAGCACCTTGATTTGTTCTTCTTCGTTCAATGTATATAATTCCACTTTTTTTCCTTCAATTTAATGGGGTTATGGGTCTCCATGTCCTGATAGACATGGTTTCACCTATGTACCAATTTATATAGAATACTAAAGAGGACCATGGGTGGTCAATCAATGAACCGTAAAAAATCGGAAGGAGGTCAACGGTATCGGTACCCCAGGGAGAGACTGCCCAAAGAGCTGAAAACAGGGTTGATAAACTGTAAATCCAGATAATCCTGATCGTAGAGAGCAAAGGCCTCAAAATAGCTTTCACCGCCCAGCCCAATAAACCATTGAGAAGAGATATCCATATAAATGTAAAAATCACAAAACAGCCCTAATAGAAGAAATCCGTTGTACAGCTCTGAAAAATTCCCCTGGATCATTGCTTCATTTCTCAGGGCTATCCCCGAAGCAACTCCGTAGCTGATATTTGCCGATACTGGTCCTGAAGACATACGGTTGACCCTTCCGACACTAAAGGAGATAAGTTGACTTTCCGGTATGATGATATTGGGGTCCTCATCTTGAAAATGCTGCTGAATATAACGACTGTGAACCCCTAATTGAAGGCCTCGGTTTGGTCGTTTATCAAAGCGGTGATAGACCAGCGATCCCTGAAGGGGTGTATAGGCAATGGGGATATCGGCAAAGGCATAGCTGTTCAATCCACCCAGCCGAATGATCCATTCTTTATCATATTGATAATGCCGGTAGATCTGGGGCATATTTTGGTAAATTTCTTTGAGGCTGTTCTCTGCCGGATCAAATTCCGGTTCCAAGGTTTCGGTAATTTCATCCAGCAGGGGGACCGAAATCGCCCTAAGAGAATCAGAGATTTCCTGCAGGGCTTCCATTGTTACCGGGGCTTGGAACCTTTCTTCTGCCAGCAGTGCTTCCCCTTGAAGGACCATAAAATTCCATTGCTCATCCAGGATAGCCAAAACAAGCAGATTATCTGCCTGGTTTGCCTGATGGGTGATTAAAATATCCTTGGACTCTGAAATTTCCCTTTGTAGAAGGGTTAAAAAATCCTCCGGAGAGATAAGGCTGCTGCCTTGTATATAATCCCCCTGTACTTCCAAATAAACTCTACGGGGCCGCTGATATTCAAAGGCATCCAGGCTGAAGAGGAAGATCATGGTTAATGAAATAAAAATAGCTTTACCTTTCATCAAAACTGCCTGCCCCACCGTATATAAAAGCCCATCCATTCTGCTCTTTCTGCACTGTCATCCCCCCCCAAAAAAGCTGCTGGTAGATAAATGCACAACCTAGGTTCTACAAACCTGCGAGCCGAAGATAGAGATTCCTCTTTATATTGCCGGCGTCCTAAAAGTATATAGGGAGTAAGGGAATAAACATTATCAACGGAGATGAGTTCTCCATAGAGAGGGAATTCCTGCAGCTGAAGCCCCAACCCAAGAAAGGGTTCCCGTTTGTCTGACTGGGGTGAAAGCTGAATCACTTCCATGTTTACAGCCTGGCTAATCCCTCTCTCTAAATCAGGAAATACATGAAGAGAATAGGATGCACCCAAACGTAGATAGGTCAAAAGGATTCTGTCATAGGCAAATTCCGTGGCCAGAATCGATGAGGCGCTGCCTGTTTCCTGGGATGAAAATATGGTACCGGGGATTCCCAGTGCAAAGTTCAGCGAATGGGGATGTTCGCCGTATAAGCGGCTGCGCTGCTCTAGGGCCATGGCCTTTTCCACTAAAGCAAGTTCTTCGGAATAATGGTCTGGAGGTGGATAATACTGTTGTTCCAGGGCTGGAAGTTCTAATTGTACGGACTGAGCGATTTGAGAAGCTGCCCTTTCCATGGCATCAAAGATGTCCAAGCCAAGCTCCATGGTGTAAAAATCCGATCGGAGAGACTGATCATTAAGAAGATCCACCAGAGTTACATGGAGCATCAAATTCTCTGAATCCTCCGTATAAAGCCCCTGCAGTAACATCTCCGCTCCACGGTCCAGTGCTATTTGGCGGGAGTTTCCCTGAGTATATTCTATTTGAATCCTTGGAGAGTGCCCAAGGGCTTCGCCGATTATTTCTGAAAGCTGAGGGGCTAGATAATCCCAAAGAGGATCTCCGGCATTTTCAAAATCCCCCAAGACCAGGGTCCATATCTTGTCTCCAATAAGGGCTCTTTCGTAGCTGCTTAAATCCCGGTTGAATTCCCCTTTCTCTTGAAGGTCAATAAAGGTGGTATACAATTCCAGGTCATCCTTGGAAAACTGAAGGTGATGCCTTCCGGGAGCCAATTGTACGTCCAGAGGGGTTTCTCCCCATAGGATTCCATCGACATATAAATCCAGGGGGATTTGAGGGTCCACCCTGTAGGGGATTAAATTCATTTGGAAACGCCGTGGCACATAGGGATAAAAGTTTATCCGCTCCCTGCCTCCCCATTCCTGAAACCCGAAGGTATCCAACAGGGTCTCTGAAGCCAATTGCTTATCCTGAATCGGAAGATCCTCAATTTCCCATTGAAAATTTTCAGTGAAGACAAATTTCTTATCCACCAAAACGATTGTATCGGGTTCTATGCCTCCTGTTATGGCTTCAATCTGCTGAGTAACCCCCTTTAACTCCACCGAAGCTCCCGGAGGGATAACATCAAACATAACCTTGCACTCTCCGGGTCGAAGCACATAGGAACGGGATGAAAAGATCAAGGAATGATTATAGTTGGTACGTCGAACCACCCGTTTTCTTCGGTCACTCTGATTTTCCACCAAAAAAACGATGATGCTCTTCCCTTCCTTGGGATAGGCGATGGGATTTCTGCTGCAGGATAGGACAAAAACCAGCAGAAACATTGTCCATAAATAATGGATTCCCCTTGGACATGGGGTATAGCTCCCGGGTACATTAAATATCGGAGAATGGGAATCTCTATAATTATCTCTCGTCATATTCATTGCCCTTTGGGTTGCGCTTAGTTATTCCTTATTATGGAAATAACCTGTTAATCTCAGTTTCAACCCAATTAGCCCTTAAGTCAAGCAAGGTTTATTGGTTGAATAAGAAACAGGGAGCATGGATTACAGGGATAGGTTCTTAGTATCCCCAAGATGAACTACCCGAAGAGGGCTGGGATTGGGCAGTCCGAGAATCGGCGGAACAGTATAAAGCGGATCTTCAGCCAAATAGCATGGTGGGTTTATTGCTGTGAAAATAGGAATTTTTCCTATAGACAGCTGGGTGAACAGCCTTTACAATTTTAATAAGTAAACATTTATAGATTGAAACATTAGAATCCGAGATTCTTTGGTTTGTAATCTTTTATTGATTGCTGTCTCGTGGAGAAGAAGTGAGAATTTAACTTCGGATCACACAGATGGGATGGAGAGGGAGAGGAGATGGACCACGGAAAGCTTTGAATGGCGGGTTGAGCTTTGGAGCGGTGTTCGGAAGGGGAAGGGAATATTTAACAACGGATCACCCGGAAAAGACGGTAGGGGAAGGGAGAATTTGCGGTTTGATGGAGTTATATAGTTGCTCTATTATCTACTGTAGAATGTAGTTATATAGTTTCTATATAAAAGTTCTATGAGCTGGGTAATATAGCTTGGGGTTTATTAGAGATTTTTATCCGATTTATAGTTCTAATACAGTGTAATGCGGTTTTGAATGGAAGGTTTGCTGCGTTATGCATGATATTCCTGGGTTATATAGTTTCTATATAACTAACTGGGGGACGGGTTAATGTAGTCCTTTAGGGAATTACTAATATTGGGGGTTTTGAAGGTTGAAATTACTGTTGAGTTCAGATCAATGAAAAACTGTTCAATAATAACTCAACTTTCGCAGTTAATTTTGCCAGAGAAATACTCTCAAATAATTTGGTAAAGCTTCCAGCATTTTGTCTAATATCCTATTAATATGCTCTTCAGCTAAAAACAGTTGATCTTCTAAAATCAGTTTAATCTGTTTAAACAGCAATACCAATGCTTGAACAAGAGTAATGTCTTTAACTTCATCACCGTACTCAAAAAATAGATCTCCAAATGATTTTTCATCACTGTTCTTTCTAGCCGAATCGCAAATCATAATATAACGTAAAAAAACTATTGTTGTATGAGCAATTAACATATCATAAGTTCGACCTTGAAATTCTTTAGCCAATTTCAAATAGGATTTTATCATTTTAAAAAATACTTCAATATCCCAACGTTTTCCATAAATCCTAATGACTTCTTCATCAGCTAATTTCACATCCGTACTGATCAATGCAATCCATTCATTTTTTTTATTCCGATTTTTCAAGAATAGAATCTTTACTGGAATAAACTCTTCGTCCTTCTTTTCCAGTAATTCTACAGAAACAGAATAGCTATCCATATTTTTTCTCCATGCTTTTTTAATCATAGAATGAAGCTCTTTTAAATTGACTACTTTGTCATTGTATCGATATCGGTCATTTAGCATCCTTTTTAACATGCCTATAATATTGACTTCTTCTCTGACAAAGGACGCAATAGTTTTAGGAAATGCAAACCAGCTATCAAATAATAAATACTTAAACTCCAAGTGTTTAGCTTTCACTTCAAGCACCATTTCCTTTAATAATTCCACTTTACTTCTTGTTGCATCAATTCGTCTTTGATAACCGGGACTTCCTTTGTCCGCAATGTCCTTTGCTTTAACGAGTATTTTCTCTTTATTTCTTGAGGATAGCATGCGAAATGAAAGAGGGATAAAGCTGAAACCATCTGACCACCCCCAAGGTTAAAAGACTACAGATCCGTATTGCAGAAGCGGCAAACAGGGGTAAGAGCAACAAGGTCAGATACCTGCAAAGAGTCCTGACCCGTTCCTACTCCGCCAGGTTACTGGCAGTAAGAAGAGTATCCTCGTCAAGAGGATCAAGCACACCGGGAATTGACCGTGTTGTCTGGAACACCCCTGCAAGGAAAATGAAGGCGGTACAAGCTCTCATCCCTCGAGGATATAAAGCCAAACCGCTTCGCAGGATCACCATTCCGAAGAAAAACGGGAAAAATCGTAAACTTGGAATCCCCACAATGGCAGACAGAGCCATGCAGACACCAGGCCACCCGGATTTACAGATAAGAGGGGAAGGGGAATTTTACAACAGATCACCCGGATCTACAGCTAAGAGGGGAAGGGGAAGAAGAGGGAGAGAGGATATTGCCGCAGATGAACACAGATTTACGCAGATGGGAAGGGAAGGGAGAGGGAAGTAACACAACTGAAAGCACAGAAGGCTCGGAAGGGAAATTAGGGGTCGGGCTTTGGAGCGGTGAACAGATGGGAAGGAAGGGGAGAAGAATTTAACCACCGAAAAAACTGAAAAAACGGAAAGAGAAGAATAGGGAAGGGGATTTTAACATCGGATCACACGGATCAAGCAGATAAGAGGGAAGGTAAGTCTCGAGGAGAAAGAAATTACTTATTCCTACTATTCTTAGAAGGTTATCAATCACCCTATCTTACTT
>JAQICO010000115.1 GCA_027858495.1 Spirochaetaceae bacterium | reverse complement strand
CCCTGGAAAAATCCAACCTCAGCCTATGAAACCATAAAAATTCTGGATTATCAGGCCAATAACATTGTTTGGCTTACCCCTGCCCCGGCAAATAATACCTGGGCCATTGCCCTGCAGGGTGATTTGGCCGCAAGCCAAGGCTTAACAACCCTTGAAGACCTGTCGTCTTATTTGAACGCCGGAGGAGAATTTAAAATCGCCGCCAGTGAGGAATTTGTTTCCAGTCCTGCCGCACTGCCCAGTTTCGAAGCAGGCTATGGATTTAAACTCACCAATGATCAGATGCTTGTATTATCCAGTGGTAATACCGCTTTAACCGAGCAAGCTGCGGCCAATGGAACCGACGGAGTAAACGCCGCCATGGCCTATGGTACCGACGGTCAGTTGGCCACACTTGGTCTGAAGGTGATGATTGATACCCTGGGTGTTCAACCGGTATACCAACCCGCACCCATCATCCGTGAAGAAGTTCTTCTTGCATACCCCGAAATAGAAGAGTTATTAAAGCCAGTTTTTTTGAGCTTGGATTTAGAAATTCTTCAGGAATTAAACGGACGAATAGCTGTAAGTGGAGAAGAAGCTGCCTTGGTGGCTGAAGAATATTTGAAGTCCAAGGGATTTCTCTAGACCATGAGGGGATCGGTATCTAAGGACAAACTGCGACTACTGATGATACTGATCCTTTCTATGAGTTTTGTTACACCCCTCTTGACCCTTAAGGCTAACCGGGTAAGCAATGCAGAAAATCTTTTTTATTGGCAGACGGGAATTCCCTGGATGTTGATGATCCCTATGTTTCTACCACTATTCTGGTTGATACTGAGTTTGAGAAAACCCCAACTGAGAATCAGTAGAGCTGTCGAGTCCTTTTTGCCCGTAGCCTGCCTATTCCTAGCCATCTATATTCTGATAATACAGGGAACTTATTTGACAGGTCCACTGGATTCATTGCAAAGAATCGGCCTTGGTCCGGGATTATATCTATATCTCTTTGCGGCATCGATTTTTCCACTTAGTAAATCAAAAAGGAATCTTTCCTGGTCTTTCTTTATTGGGCTTATGCTTCTCGCCCTAATCATTAAGTTAGGTCTATTAGACCATTTAGGAATTATCCAGGAAGCTCAGGTTCGTAGGTCCCGACTAATCGAAGAAACCTTCAACCATATGAAAATATCTTTGATCAGCCTCATGATCAGCATGATCATCGGGCTTCCCTTTGCTATGATGAGTTATAAAAACCGCCTTTTCAAAAATGCCCTATTCCCCGTGATTAACACCCTGCAAACCATCCCCAGCATGGCTCTTTTTGGGTTGATGATGGCTCCCCTGGCACTGCTCAGTCGCAGCTTCCCCATTCTACGCCAATGGGGAGTTGGTGGCTTAGGAAATACCCCAGCCATTATTGCATTGAGTATCTACGCCCTGTACCCCGTCATTCGATACAGTTTTACCGCCCTGGATGAAGTGGATGCACAGGTGGTCGATGCCGCCCGGGGTATGGGAATGAATTCCAAACAGCTTTGGAGATACATACGAATTCCCCTGGGGCTGCCGGTGATATTACAGGGAATCAGAGTGGCCTTTGTGCAGACTCTGGGAAATGCAACCCTTGCAAAATTGATCGATGGTGATGGATTGGGAACCTTTGTATTCCAAGGGCTGGGACAGGCTTCTCCGGATCTGGTTCTACTGGGTATGATCCTCATCATTATTCTAACCTTGTCCTCGGACTTTATATTTGAAAAAATCATAATAAGGCTAACGCCCAAGGGGCTTCGCAGTCAGTACCAAAGAGAGGAGATGCAATGAAAGTAAGTATTAACTTACACAAGGTGGAAGTGCATTACGGCGACAAAAGAGCTCTCAAGGGAATTAGCTTAAAGATTCCCAACCAAAGAGTAACCGTACTCATAGGGCCCAGCGGTTGTGGAAAATCCACCACCCTGCGTTGCATCAACGGTTTAGTGCGCCCCCACAAGGGTGTGGTCGAATATAGGGGACAGGATATTAGGCAGCAGGATCCTACAAAACTGCGCAGAGAAATGGGTTATGCCATCCAGAGTGCCGGATTGATTCCCCATATGACCGTGGCTCAAAATGTCAGTCTGGTTCCCAAGCTTCTAGGGTGGGACCAATCCCGCCGTAATCGACGTAGTGAAGAACTGCTGGAATTGGTGGGGCTTTCTCCCGGGGAGTTCAGTCATAAATATCCATCACAGCTTTCCGGCGGAGAGGCCCAACGCTGCGGTGTGGCAAGGGCCCTAGGGGCAGACCCGCCGGTATTGCTGATGGATGAACCCTTCGGCGCGGTGGATCCCATAAATAGAGAAATACTGCAGGATGAATTCATCGCTATCCAGCGAAAACTCAAAAAGACCGTGGTCTTCGTCACCCACGACCTGGAAGAAGCCCTTCGTTTGGCCGATTTTTTAGTGATTATGCAGGATGGAAAGA
>JAQICO010000178.1 GCA_027858495.1 Spirochaetaceae bacterium | reverse complement strand
GCAGAATATGCAGGGACAAATGGAAGAAATGCAGGAAAAACTGAAGGATATAACTGCCCAAGGAAGTTCCGGAGGTGATCTGGTTAAGATTACCATGAATGGACGTTTCGAAGTTTTGGATTTATCCCTCGATCCCATTGCTGTGGATCCCAGAGATGTTAAAATGCTAGAAGAGCTTATCCTTTCAGCCTATAGTGGAGCCTTGGAAAAAATTCAGCTGAAATTTAAAGAAGAAATGGGCGGAATGATTCCGGGAATGCCTGGACTGCAGTTATGAATGCCCTGGATCAGTTGATCGAACTGCTTGCCCGTATGCCAGGTCTTGGAAAAAAAAGCGCCGGTCGTATGAGCTATTGGCTACTCCAGGCAGATGATGATTTTAACCAAGCCTTGGGACAGGCAATCTCTCAGATAAAGGATAAAATACATCCCTGTGTTGAATGCGGTAATTACAGCGACTCAGAACGATGTGAAATTTGTGCTAATCCCACCAGAGATCAAGTGCAACTCTGCGTGGTGGAGCAGCCTCAGGATGTTCAAACCATTGAAGCCACCGGTGAATTTCGAGGCATTTATCACGTACTCCATGGTGTTTTAGCTCCATTGGATGGAATAGGGCCCGAAGAATTGGGGTTGCAGAATCTTCTTCGACGCAGTAAAGAACATCAGGTTAAAGAAATCATTATTGCAACAAATCCCACCTTGGAGGGAGATTCTACGGCCATGTATATTCAGCGGCTTTTTAAGGATCAAGATGTAAAGATTTCTCGACTTGCCACCGGCCTGCCCGTGGGCGGTGATATGGAATACGCCGATACTCTTAGTATCGCACGCTCATTCAGAGCCAGACTCGCGCTGGAGGATTAACTTCCCCTAGATTTGTTTAACTTCCCGTAGATTTATAGTGTTTAAGTCCCATTCTCCAAATGAATAACCCCAGGAAGAAAAAGAGAACTCCCCCCAGAGGTGCAAGACCTTGGAACAATTTTGAGCTTCCCAGGGGATCCTCAATCTCCAGGATATGTAGGATGGAATAATAATTTACACAGCCCAGGGGAATAACAAAGGTAAAGAATTTTCTGAACCAGCCCTTGTATACGGTTAAGGGATATCGTCCGGTTTCCAAGCCTCCATAGGTGAAACTGTTCATAATTTCCAGTCCTTCGATGGTCCAGAAACTCAGCGTTGCCTGACCGAGCATCAACCCCGTAAAAAGGAATACACTGCCCATGATGCTCCAAAGAATCAACAGGAGTTTCAAAGCATCCAAATGCATCTGAAGATTTACAACGGCAAGTATAAAAACGATGATTCCCTGAATAAGACGTCCCATTCGGCGTAGGGTGAATTCAAAGCCTAAAAGCTGCAGTAGAACCGGTCGCGGCCGTAGAAAATAACGGTCCAGTTCTCCGGATTTAATAAGCTGGGGAGTAATATCCAGGCCTCTGGTGAAAAGACTGCTTATGGAAAAACCCAGGGCTATCATGGAATAAAAAAAGGCAACTTGCCAGAGAGTCCATCCGTGGATATTGCCAAATCCCTGGAACAGGGCAGCTAAACCGATGAACTCTGAGATTGTAATGATGAATTGGGCCAATATCTGCATGAAAAAGGAAAACCGGTATTCCAGCTGCCTCTGCATGGATATTCCGGCCAATCGGAAATATAATCTTAGGTTCTGCATCTATCCTCCCTGAATAACCACACGCTTAAGACCCCGTTTCAGCAGAACGCTTGAAACCCCAAGAAGTACCAATATCCATGTAAGCTGTACTGCCAGGGAGCCCAAGGCTGCATTGACTGGGATATGTCCCATATAGATCCGCAAGGGGATGTCTATCAGTCCCCGAAAGGGCATCCAGTGAAATAGTTTTTGCATCCATGGGGGATAAAAGGGCAGGGGAATGATGATGCCTGAAAATATCCATACGATGGAGGGCATCAAAAGATCCATTCCCTGGGATGACATACTCCAGAGTATGGTAACCGACATTAAAACCTGGAGAGCCGCGGAAAGTAAAAAGGCCAGTACTAGTGAAGATAGGAAAACTATGGCCGCCATCCAGCTGACCGGTGGTGCAAGGGCCCACTGATTTAACTTCAATAGGGGGAACACCAGCCCTACAAGAAGAATCATTGGAAGTGCTCTGAGTAAAACCGGAACAATTCTTAGGGACAATGCCCGAACATACCAAAACCAGAAAATCTTAACAGGCCTGGTCAGTTCATAGGCCAGGTTCCCCATGCGGATTAAATCGGCCAATTCCTGGTCCACCCGGAAGGGCAATATCATCAGCAGTACCTGTCCCAACCAGATATAATTTACCATTTGTTCATAACTGAAAGGCTGCTCAACCTTGGTGGATTGATAAAAGGCCCCGAATATCATAAGTTTTACCATTCCGAAAAACAGCTGGGTTACCATACCAGCCCAGGCCGCGGCCCTGTATTGAAGTTGACAACGCATATGGGCACCCATCATAGCAGTATAGGCCCTCATGGTTTCACCTTCTGGCCCAGGTATAATTGCGCAATAATTTCCTCAATGGGAGGATTCTCCATAATTATATCCTTCAGACTGTAGGTCTTCATAAGATCTCCCACCAATTTGGCAGCGCTTATTTCTCGGGGGGAAAAAGTCAGTTCAAAGCGGTTTCCCTTGGAGCTTAAAAGCGTGGCTTTTGGGTGGTAAACCTGTTCTATATTCTCTTCGGTTTCTATAAGGATTCTTCTTTTACTGTCCAATTGTTTCCGAAGGGCTTCGATGGATCCATTAAATAAAATGGCTCCTTTTCCAATGACTAAAATACGACTGCAAAGGGCTTCAATATCATCCATGTCATGGGTGGTAAGGATGACTGTAACTTGATACTCTCTGTTGAGTTTTTTAATGATATTTCTCAGAGTTACTTTGGATAATGCATCCAGTCCAATGGTCGGTTCATCCAGGAATAAAATGGAAGGATCATGCAGCATGGATGCTGCGATTTCACAGCGCATACGCTGCCCCAGACTCAATTGCCGAACCGGGGTGAATAAAAAGGGCTCCAGATCTAGCAGGTCCGTCAGGGAATCCCTATTTTCCTGGTAACGGTCTTTGGGTATACTATAAATGGACTGCAGCAGGTCAAAGGATTCAATTACAGGCAGATCCCACCAAAGCTGGGTCCGCTGTCCAAAGACCACACCTATGTGTTTTACATGGTTTATTCTATCCTTCCATGGGATTCTTCCCTGGACCATACAATTCCCGGAATCGGGACTCAAAATCCCCGATAGAATTTTTAATGTGGTGGATTTTCCTGCTCCATTGGGGCCTAGATATCCTAAAATCTCTCCTTTCTCTACACTAAAGGATAATTTATCCAGGGCTTTTATCTCCATGGATTCTCTGTTGAATAGACCCTTTAGGGCTCCTTTGAGACCCTTCTTACGTTTTGAAATATAAAAGCTTTTAGAAATTTCATCCACTTGGATTTGCGGCACGGGCTACCTCCTAATGTCTAGTTGAAGACCAAGGCAACATTGGTAATAACCGAGAGGTTGCACCCTATAAAAACAGAATGAATAAATTACACCCCATATAAGAAAGTGTCAATGTTAAGGTTGTTTATAATGAAATTTTTCTAATGGGCAAAAAAAAACTGCCCCGAAGGGCAGTCTTAAAATAGAAAGCTAAAAAGTTACTCGGAGATATCGAAGAGTGATCTTTCTGTTTCCATATCAAAAAAGTGCAATTTCTTTGTGCTACATTTAAGATGAATCTCATCACCTACCTTAAGGTCATTATCAGGGGCAACACGAATTACCATCTGGTTTTGATCGGTGGTGGCGTAGATATGAGTCTCTGCACCCAGAGGCTCGATTACATCTATGTTTGCTTTAATGTTGTTGTTATTGTCTATCTTAGAGGAAACATCCAGATCTTCGGCACGAAGACCAAAGACAATATCCTTTCCTACATAGGATTTAAGACCTTCGTCGAATTGGGCACCTGGAACTATTGTGATTCCAGAATTCTTCAACACGATGTGTCCACCCTCTTCTGATACAGTACTAGTTAGAAAGTTCATGGGAGGAGATCCCATAAAACCAGCAACAAATTTATTTACAGGCTGATTGTACAACTGAAGTGGTGTACCGATCTGCTGAATAAGACCATTCTTCATTACAACAATTTTATCACCCATGGTCATGGCTTCTACCTGGTCATGAGTTACATAAAGCATGGTTGCCTGGAGTCTGGTATGAAGAGAAGAAATTTCCGCTCTCATCTGTACTCTCAATTTTGCATCCAAGTTGGAAAGAGGCTCATCAAAAAGGAAAACCTTAGGCTTTCGTACAATGGCTCGGCCAACAGCAACTCTTTGTCTCTGTCCACCGGAAAGAGCCTTGGGTCTTCTTTCAAGAAGTTCTTCGATGTCCAGAATTTGGGCAGCTTCACTAACACGGGCTTCAATTTCTTCTGTGGCATACTTTCTGATTTTCAATCCAAAGGCCATGTTGTCATAAACAGACATGTGAGGGTATAGCGCATAGTTCTGGAAAACCATGGCAATATCTCTGTCTTTGGGAGCTTCTTCGTTAACTCTTTTTCCGTCGATGAACAGGTCTCCGCTTGAAATGTCTTCCAGACCTGCTACCATTCTCAAAGTTGTGGATTTACCACAACCTGAGGGACCTACCAATACAACAAATTCCTTGTCGTTTACTTGGATGTTTGCATTATCCACTGCTTTAACGTTGCCGTCGTAAATTTTTACGATATCCTTAAGGATTACTTCGGCCATAGAGTGTACCTCCTATGGTTATTCTATATATCCATCCATAATATACCAGCTTATTGGGGATGTCAAATATTATGGTATGTAATGAAGGTCCCATTGACGATAAAAGTTCTGAAGTTCCTGGGTCTCCTCTCCTTCGAGGTAGTGAATCAGCCATTTATCTATAACATCTGGAGCAAGGTCTATCCAGTTTTCCGGAAGAGAAGGAGTCGGATGCAGCTGTTCTGCTTGAATCATCCGGAGGCTAAGCTGTTGGTAATAATCCGACAAAACATATCTATTTACCTCAGGCAGGGAAGAAAGGCCCCCCATGAATCCGAAACTGTCTTCTCTTAATGAATCCTTCCAGAGGAGAAAATCTTTTTGAAAATCCTTGGATAACAGTGTGTCTATAAACTGTTCCATCTGTCTGTGGTTGGAACCCTGAGAGGTTATTGCCATATATAATACATCCAGAGGCAGACATTCTTTTTGACTGTTGCTGAGGTAGGAAAACTCCAGCGCTTTAGAAAGACTTTCCTGCTGTGTTAGATACTCCGACAGCTCCATATACAGAAAATCTAACCGTCCTTGGTTTAGTAGTTGGATATCTGGAATATAGCGATACTTTCTAGAAAACTCCAGGGCTTTTTCTCCCTGATTCTCCATTAACCATTCTCTCTGGTCAGCCATAAACAAGGAGAGCTTTTCCTGGTCGTAATTAAATTTCCCCTGTTCCTGAAAGTCTTCTCCTGAAAAGAGTAGTCTAGCCCGTAGATATCTGCCATCCCATAGGGGCGAAAAGGGCATTTGGCTTAAGGCTTCGTCCGTTGCTGGTAATGTTGACAGCTCATCCAGCTCTTCAAAACTGATGGTGAAAGGGGGTGGATCTGAAAACTGATCATCCCTGTAAATAATCAAGGGTAAGTCAAAGGAAAGAGGAATTAAAACAGGGCTTTTTCTCAGTAAATAGGGTGAAGTTAAAGCAGGGTAATATTTGTCAGCAAATTTCTCTTGATTTGGAGGGATGGCAAGTTTCTCTAAAAATACAGGAGAAGAAAGATTCCTACTGATTAATAGGTCGTATTTTTGCTGGTCCAGTTTCTGTAGGTCCAGTCGTTTGGTATAAATAAATTCAACACGAATATCTTCTTGTATAGAATTGAAATATTCAATGGGCAGCAACGTTTCAGGTGAATCACTTAAAAGCTTGATATTGTCAGGAGTTCCCGATCTACAGCCGTTTAGAATTAATATAAAAAATAGTAGGTATAAGTTCCCTTTCATAGTAGCACTCTAGGGCAGCCTAGCGGACTATGTCAATAACTCAGGGCATGTATCTGGACAAGCCTGCAGGCTGCTTCTATGATGTGTAAGTATAAGAGCCAATAGTATCGAAGTTATCGCAGTTATCTGGAAAAAAAATATAAAGGCGTAACCTATCGCCTAGGGGTGGATGGAGGATTTTCATGTCCCAACCGCGGGGAAGATAGGCTACAAAATGGTTGCAGCTTTTGTGATGCCTATGGCGTTAGATCAGCTTATTTAGGGGAAGAACTCCAGCCAATGAAGCGACAAATAGAGGACTCCATGAAGCTAATAAAGAAACGCTATGGGGCAACCATCTTCTTATTGTACTTGCAGGCTTTTTCAAGCACCTATGGAACGGTTAAACAGCTTAAAAAAATATACGATGCGGCATTGAGCATGGAGGATTTTAAAGAATTGATAGTTTCCACCCGGCCTGATTGTATAGATCAGGAGAAGGTGGATCTCTTTGCTTCTTATAAACGGCAGAATAGGGAAGTTTGGGTAGAACTTGGGCTTCAGTCCTGCCATGATAGCACCTTACAACAAATAAATCGCGGTCATGATTATACTTGTTTTGTTGAAACCTTTGGATTGCTTAAAAAAGCAGGGATTAAGGTGGCTGTGCATGTTATTTTTGGTCTTCCTGGAGAAACCCATGATATGATGATGCAGACCATTGAGGAGCTCGGCAGGCTAAAACCCCAGGGAATTAAGATCCATAATCTTCATATTCCGCCAGGGTCCTCACTTTATAAAGATTTTTTAAGAGGTGAATTGTCCTTTCCCGGAAGTACCCGCCACGTGGAATATTTGGCAGATGCCATCGAACGCCTGCCTGAGGATTGTCTGATAATGCGTATTGATACCAATTCACCAGGAATGAGAGGAAAGCCGCCGGGCCATTTTGCCAATAAAACATTCATGGCCGAACAGTTGAATAGGATTTTGTTGGAGCGACACAGTTTTCAGGGTATTTATTGCCAATAGACCATATCTTATATATAATGAAATAAAATGTTGGAGAATTTAAAAAATCGAATGGCTCGTATCGTAGGACTGTTTTTATTCAACGGTTTTACGGCAGGGATGCCCTCGGAGGATTAGGGGAATGATCAAAGATTTAGAATTGGCTGGATTGATAGAAAAAATAACTGATCAGTATGAGACGTTGCATGGGAACGGTCTGGTAAGGAATGCCTTAGCAGCCATTGAAATCCCCTATCAGTACAGAGTGGCCTTTGATATTGTTGTTCATGCCCATGAAACTTATCGAATGGAAGGTCTGTCCTATGATGATCTCTATTTAGGAATCATTGGTCTATCTCATTATATTTATGCTGCCAGAGTTGATATCTCTCCCTTGCTTCAGAGAAGAGTGAGCAACAAGGTGGGCAACGAAGCCATATTAGAAAGAATGGCCACAGATAACATGAAGGCTAACCTTGGAGCTCTGGCTGATAGAGTCAGTGAACTTTATGTTCTGGCTGTAAAGCTGGATAATAATGCCAATCCTCGTAAACCCAGCCATAAGTCCTATCCTGAGTTGAATATGGTGGGAACGTTTCTGACCTCTCAAACACCGGGACTTCTTAGGCAATGAGGTTTGACAGCTCTATAAAAATGGCCTACATTATGAGGTAACTATGTCTGAAATAGAAAGTCCCAAGGACAGTAAAGGTATTATTTCGTTTTTGCAGAATCTCATTTCAACTCTGGTAGGAGGAGTGGATCCTGAAAGAGAAAAGAAGAAATTATTAAGAGATCTGAAAAAGGAATTAAAAAAATACGGTAAATATTACAAAGGGAAGGATGAAACCGTTCAACCTGGGTTGGCTCAATTTTTTTATGATATTTACAGCACTGTAGGACCGGCCCAGATGCTTCTGGAACGTTATGTTGAGTCCGATGTTCTGAAAAGAGACTTTGTTGAACATCAGATGACCGATCTGGAAAAGAAACTGGTTACCCAGCTCAGTGAAGAAAGTATACGTAAAAGAGCCCAGGACACATCACTAAAACAATTAAAGGAGCAGATTAAAAATGAGTTGGTACAAATCTACTCCTTTTTTGATATAGAAAAAGTTAAAAACATTAATGCTCTATATATGGATTTTCAAAACTTTTACGATCTGATAAGTTTTGATTTTCATTTTCTTTTAAAAAAATTCGATTCACAAATGCCTGACAATGATTTTGTATATAATCCTCGTTTTGAAGCCATCAATGCTGAATATATTG